>NZ_JBARYR010000183.1:0-4538 GCF_049648075.1 Rubrivirga sp.
ACAAGCGCGCCGGCGGCATGGGCCTGATCTCGGGCCGCAAGGCGTTCCAGCGCGAGCGCTCGGAAGGCGTCCGTTTGTTGAACACGATCCAGGACGTCTACCTCGACGACGCGATCACGGTCGCGTAACGTTCGTCCTCGAGGACGGGCTTCCCTTACCTTGGGGGAGCCCCGACCTCTATGAAAGGCTCAGATCTGTTCGCGCACGTTTGCAACGCGGCTTTAATTGCCGGTCTGCTCTTCTTGGTCGCGACAGATGGGATGCCAGTGGACAACTACGTCCTGATCGTTTTGCTGACGGTCCTGGCACCGGTCGCGAGCAGCGTCGCGCTGTGGCAACGGTCGGTGGCGGCCGGCGAGCGAATCGAGCTCCCATCACTACGGGACTTGCAGCGGCGAGCCGACCGGGACGAGATGGACCCCCACACGGTCCTCGACCTCGACGCCCGGCTGGAAGCTCTTGAACTCGGGCAGGCCGACCTCGAGGACGCGGCACGGTGGCGAGCGTTGGTAGCGAGCGGGCAGGTCACGGGACCGGCCGCCGACCTCGAGATCGAACCACCGTCTGGAGGCCAGTCCTCGAACGGTCGCCTGGCCGGCTGAGCCGCTACAGCACGAACACGGCCTCGAGGATGATTCGGCTGTGCCCGTCCTCGAGGCCGCGAGCAGACGCCACGGCGTGGCGTCTCTACGTCTACGTCCGTTGAGGCTTCGAGGCTGAAGGCAAATGCGATTCTCCACAACGTCATCCCGAGCGGGGCCGAGGGATCCCGACGCGCTGCGTCTCGCTATGGTGCCCGCCATCGAGGACGAGCAGCATCGGCAAACGCATCGTCCTCGAGGACGGCGCTGGCCGCACGAGGAACGGCCTCGAGGGCGGCTACTCCGGCCGCTCGAAGATCAGCAGGTGCTGCTGAGGGAGCACGTCGAGGTTCTCGACGAACCGGAAGCCCGCCGTCTCAACCTCGAGGCGGACCTGCTCCTCGGTCATCTTGTGCAGCCGCCGGATCGGGACGTCAGGGTCTTCGGCCCGGTACTCGACCAAGACGAGACGGCCGCCCGGGCGCGTCGCGTCGTAAATCGCAGCGAGCATCTCAGCCGGATGCGAGAACTCGTGGTACGAGTCCACCAACAGCGTCAGGTCCGTCGAGGACGAGCGCAGGCCGGGGCCGGTCTCCGTCCCCAGGACGGGCGCGACGTTCGAGAACCCTTCGGTCTCGGCCCGGTCCTCGATGATCCGCAACATCTCGGTCTGGATGTCGACGGCGTAGACCCGGCCTTGGGGCACGAGCGGCGCGATGCGGAACGTGAAGTAGCCGGTCCCGGCGCCCAAGTCCGCCACCACGTCGTCGGCCTCCAAGCCGAGCGCGTTGATCAGGACCTCGGGGCGCTCCTCGCGCTCGCGGTCCGGGCGCTCGAGCCACGCCGCGCCGCGGTGGCTCATGACGCGGGCGATTTCGCGTCCGAGGTAATACCGTCCCGTCCCGTCCGGCGACTCCGGCCCCTCTTGGTAGACGACCGCGCCGTCCTGGCTGAACGACTGGATCGGGATCCGCGACCTCGAGGTCGGCGCCAGCGAGTTGCCGACAGTGTCGGCGCCGCCGACGGGTTGCCGCTCGGGGGCCTGCGCACGGCAGCCGACCGCGACGGTGGCGACGAACGCGAGGATTAGCGCGACGCGCATGGGTGGGAGAGATCGTGTGCTCATAGAGCCGCGCTGGAATCGGTCGGCGTCACTCGGCGGTCACGCGCGCCGGTGCGATCGGCAACGGACGGGCGATGTGTGCCGCGTCCGGGATGCCCGTGGCGCCTTCGGTCGCGTGGGGTTCGATAAGCGTGACCGACGGCGTGTTGTTGCCCCGCTTCGACCGGATGTTCAAGAACTCGACGACGAGGGCGAAGGCCATCGCGGTGTAGATGTAGCCCTTCGAGATGTGCTGGTTGAACCCCTCGGCCACCAACGTCACGCCGATGAGGATCAGGAACGCGAGCGCCAGCATCTTGACCGTCGGGTGCTCGTGGACGAACCGCGAGATCGGCCCGGCGCCCAGCATCATGACGCCCACCGCGACGACGACGGCGATGACCATGACGGCCAAGTCGTCGGCCATGCCGACCGCCGTGATGACCGAGTCGAGCGAGAACACCAGGTCCAAGATCGCGATCTGAACCAGCACCGAGCCCATCGTCGCCGCCACCGGCTTCTCAGCCAGGTGCTCGCCGTCGCCCTCGAGCTTGTGGTGGATCTCGTGGGTCGCCTTGCCCACCAAGAACATCCCGCCGACGATCAGGATGATGTCTCGGCCCGTGATCCCGAGCGGCGTCTGGTCGCCCAGGGCCTCCCCTCCTCCGTGCCCGACGGTGTCTCGCGCGTTGGCCCCGAACGCCTCCATGCCGTCGAGGAACGGGAAGACGGTGCCCAGGTCGAACAGGACCTCGGTCAGTCCCATGACCCACGAGATCGAGAACAGGAGGGCGATCCGCATGATCATCGCGAGCCCCAGCCCGATGTTCCGCCCCTTCGCCTGCTGCTCCTCGGGCAGCCGTCCCGTCAAGATCGAGATAAAGATGATGTTGTCGATGCCCAGGACGATCTCCAGCGTCGTCAGCGTCGCGAGTGCGATCCAGGCGTTGGGGTCAGCGATCCAGTCGAACATGGCACGGGGCAATGGAGCCCGAAGCTAGTGCGCCGGTGCTGACCGCCGGCATGGGGGCGTGGCCGGTTCTACGTCGCCCTTGAGGGCGAGAGGAGCAAGGTGCTCGACCTCGAGGACGAGGGCACCTCGATGACGACCCGCCTATGCCCGTCGCATTGCGGCCGCAGCGGCCTCGAGGACGGACACGCCTGACTGTGGGAGAACGCGACCTCGAGGTCGCGGCCCTCTCTACCTTCCGGTCTCGCGACGCCACGACCCGACCCTGATGCCCGAAACACCCGCCGACCCGCTCGCCCACTACCCCTCCTGGGCACAGGAGCTCGCCCGGCGCTACTTCACCAAGACCCTCAACCAGTTCATCCTGCACGGCAACGTGCGCGACCTGGTCCCCGCCCTCGACGAGCGCGGCGAGCGTGCCTACGTCCCGCTCCGCCAGTTCCTGTCCGAGGACCTGTTCGCCGGACGCGACGTGGTCGTGTTCTACGACCGCTCGGACGGGATCCACTTCCAGGACGGCGAGAGCCGCAAGGACTTCGCGCGTGCCGTCTCGGGCTACGACACCCTGTTCGGGACCGACTACGCGAAGAAGATGCCCAAGGACCCGGCGCGCGTCTTCGCGCTCTTGGACAACTACTTCCGCGTCCGCCTGGCCGACGGGAAGCGGATCGCGCTCGTCGTCGACTACGCCGAGACCGTGATCCCGATGTCGGAGGCGGCCAGTTACTCCTCGGAGGACCGCGCGGCACTCGTGACGCTCCAAAAGTGGGCGCACGACCCGCTCTTGCTCAAGGCCGACTTTACGTTGGTCTTGGTCGCGGAAAACCTGGGCGACCTGTCGAGGCCGTTCATCCAGAGCCCGTACAACGCCGAGCTCGACCTCCTCTTCCCCGACCAGGCCGAGCGCGAGTCGTTCGTCGACTGGTTCCTATCCGCACAGCCCGACGGCCGCGAGCGGTACGACAAGCTCTCGTCGGTGCCGGACTTGACGTTGGCGCAGAACACCGCGGGACTCGGCTACGTCCAGCTCCGCTCGATCCTTGCGGACGTCCTAGAGAACGAGCGGGCGCTCACGTTCGAGACGCTGTCGGCCAAGAAGAAGGAGCTCATCGAGGCCGAGGCCTACGGGTTGCTGGAGTTCGTCGAGACCGACTACTCGCTCGACATGGTCGCGGGCCACACCGAGGCGAAGCAGCACCTGCTCGCCGCCGCCGAGGCCATCAAGGCCGGCCGGCCGGACGTCATGCCGATGGGCTACCTGATCGCCGGGCCTGTCGGGACGGGCAAGACGTTCTTGGTGACCACGTTCGCGGGCGAGATCGGCATCCCGATGGTCAAGCTCAAGAACTTCCGCTCGCAGTGGCAGGGCGTCACGGAGGGCAACCTGGAGAAGATCCTGACCCTGTTGCGGGCCATGAACCCGGTCGCGGTCATGATCGACGAGGCGGACGCGGCCCTCGGAGACCGGTCCTCTTCAGGCGACAGCGGCGTCTCGAGCCGCGTGTTCGGCCAGATCGCCCAGGCGATGTCGGACACGCGCTTCCGGGGTAAGATCATCTGGTTCCTGGTCACCGCCCGCCCGGACCTGATGCCGGTCGACCTCAAGCGGCAGGGCCGAGCGGAGGAGCACATCGGCCTGTTCTACCCGTCTACGCGCCAAGACCGCGAGGAGCTGCTTCGCGTCATGATGCGCAAGACCGGCGTCGAGGTCGAGATGGACGCGGTCCCCGAGGCCCTGGTCGACGGCGAGCGGACGTACTCCGGCGCCGACATGGAGGCCCTGTTGACGCGAGCCAAGTTCCGGGCCGCGACGCACGCCCTCGATGAGGACCCCGATCTCGAGGACACTGACGACGACGCATACGACGCGGAGCCCATCAAGGAC
>NZ_JBARYR010000184.1:0-9022 GCF_049648075.1 Rubrivirga sp.
GAGCGCCGTGACCGTCGGGCTGGCACCTGCCGCCTCTGCCAGCGCGACGCGCTCGGCCTCGAAGCCGTCGACGCGCCACAGGCCTCCGTCGGAGCCCGCCCACACCGATCCGTCGGCATCCCACAGCGCGTGGACGGCTCCCCCGACCTCGAGGTGATCGAACGACCGTCCGTCCGAGCTCCGGTCGAGCGACTCGTCGGTCCCGACCCACAGCACGCCCTCGCCGTCCTCGAGGACGGCTTGCACGACGCCGCTCGAGAGCGTCCCGGGGTCCTGGGCGTCGTGTCGGATTCGGGTGGCGGCCCCGCGGGAGCGGTCGACGCGGTCGAGGCCTCCGTACGTGCCGACCCACAGGATGCCCTGGCGGTCCTCGAAGACGCTCGAGATCTGGTCGTCGGAGATCGACCCGATGTCCTCGGGAGCCGACTCGTAGATGCGGATAAGCGGGGTGTCGCCGCCGAGGATGACGCTTCGGAGCCCGCCGCCTAGGGTCGCGACCCAGACGGTGCCCGACGGGTCCTCGTAGACGTCGGTCACGTTGCGGGCCAACAGACCCTCGCCGATGTCGACGACCTCGAACCGCCCCGTCGCCGGATCGAACGCGACCAACCCCTCACCCATCGTGCCGAGCAGGAACGTGCCCGTCGAGGTCGCGACGATGTCGGAGACGGCGAGCGTTCCGAGCGAGTCGGACTGGAACGACTGGGTCTGGCCGTCGGCGTCGAGGCGGACGACGCTCTCGTCGGTCCCGAACCAGACGGCCCCGTCGTAGGGCAAGATGGCCCGGACCACTCCCGACGGCCCGATGGTGACCCCGCCGCCCTCGAGGACGCGCGCCGCTCCGCCGTCGGTCCCGACCCAGGCGCCCCCCGCCCCGTCGGCGGTGACCTCGAGGACGTTGCTCCCCGGCAGGCCGCCGACCACGTCGAAGCGGTCTCGGGCGGCGTCGTAGCGGCTCAGGCCGCTGCTCGACCCGACCCAGACGTCGCCCCCAGGACCGGGGGCGAGCGCCTGGACCAGGCTTCCTCCGAGCGCCGACGAGTCGCCGGTGGCGGTGTAGGTCTTGACCTCGATGCCGTCGAGCCGCACCAAGCCCGCCTCTGTCCCGACCCAGATGAAGCCGAGCGCGTCTTGCGTGATCGAGTGGACGACGGCGCTGGGGAGGCCTTGCTCGACGCTCAGGTGCCGGAACGACAGCCCGGTCTCTTCGTCGAGGACGAGTCCGTTTTGCTGCGCCCACACGCCTCCTGGACCCGCGAGCAGCGCCGCGACGGCCACGGCCGCTGCGAGTCCGACGGCGCCGGCGCGTCTCACTCTGCCAGCGCCTCGAGCGCCTGGGCCACGTTCGGAGGGACGGACGAGAAGCGGATGCCGACCTCGCACTCGCCGTTGCCCAAGTCCTCGGCCTCCAAGACCTTGGCGTAGACCGGGCCGAGCTCGCCCTCGAGCCCGAGCGGCTCGGCGTGGAACGTCAGGCGGACGTCCGTCCGCGGGTCGACGCCGGTCGAGATCTGCGCCCGTGCGCCCGTCGTGGAGAGGGCGATGACGCGGCCGGCGTGGTCGTCGTTGGTCACCTCCTTGCCATCGAGGACGGCCATCCCGAACGGGAGCGGCGTGTCGAGGTCGGACAGGTCCGGCTCGTCGTGGGGGACGGACCCGCTCGTGGTTCCCTGGACGGCCTCGACGCTGTGGATGGGGATCGGCTCGGCAAACCCCTTGAGCGACACCCGTCGCGAGCTCTCGAGGACGATCGGGCCACTCTCGCCGCCGGCGGCCTGAAAGGTGGCCTCGGTGATGAGCACTTCGCCGGGGACGGCCAGCGTTTGAACGCGGGAGGTCAAGTTCACGGGGCTCCCCACGACGCCGTACTTCGCGCGCTTCTCCGACCCGATGGTCCCGACCACGACCTGCCCCGAGTTGACGGCCGCGGTCATCTCGAGCGGCGGCAACCCCCGACCGGCCAGCTCCTCGTTGACGCTCGCCATCCGGCGCTGCATCGCGACCGCACACGCGGTCGCCTGGGCGGCGTGGTCGGCCATCTTGAGCGGCGCGCCGAAGATGACCAGGACGGCGTCGCCGATGAACTCGTCGATGGCGCCGCCGTACTCATCTACGACCTCGGTCATGGCGCCGAGGTAGACGTTGAGGAACTCGACGACGCGCTCGGGCTCGAGCCGCTCCGAGAGCTGGCTGAAGCCGGAGATGTCGCTCATCAGGACGGACACCTCGCGCCGCTCGGTCGCAGCCACGGCCGACGGATCGGCCAGGACCGCGTCGGCGATGGAGTCGGAGAGGTAGCGGGTGATGGTCTGGCGGACACGCTGGGCCTCGCGGTCCCGCCCGACGGCCTCTCGCGCGTGGCCCAACGTGACCTGCAGGTCCTTCATGTCGATCGGCTTCGTGAGGAAGTCGAACGCGCCCTTGTTCATCGCCGTCCTGATGTTCTCCATGTCGCCGTAGGCCGTCACCACGACGGACCGCGTCTGGCGCCCGAGCTCCCGGATCTTGCCCAACAGCGTCAGCCCGTCCATCCGGGGCATGTTGATGTCCGTCACCACGACCTCGATGTCGTGGTTGTCCTGGAGGTAGTCGAGGGCCTCGACGCCGTCTCCGGCGAACGCCAACTCGACTTCACCTTTGCGGACCTGAGACCGAAACGTCTGACGGATCAGCGGGACCAAGTCCGGCTCGTCGTCGACGAATAGGATTTTGATGGTCTCGGACATGAGCGAACGGCGGTGGCCGAAGGTAGCAGGGGGGAGGCCAACGCCTAAACCGCGCGCCAGGTCTCCGGCGGCTGAAACGGGGTCGTAGGTTGTTGGAACGAGAAACAGGCGCGGGTCGAATACGGAAGTCGCCCGCCTCCGGGTTCTCGCCCCGCACGATCCCACCACGCTTGTGTTCTCCGTCCGTCTCGGGCTCGCCGTCCTCTTGTCTCTCAGCGCGTTTCCGGCGCTCGCAGCGGCCCCGCCCGATTCGACGGAGATCACGCCGATGGACTGGGTCCGCGAGGTGGTCCGGGTCCGCCACGCCATCGAGGCCGTCGAGGACGCGTCGCCCATCGCACAGCCCGATCTCGCGGCCGTCGCCCTCGAGGACGCCCTCGCGCTCGCGGCGCACCCGTTGTCCGACGGCTCGGTCCGAGACCTGGTGGTCCAGGCGCAGGCGGTGTACGAGCCGCACCACGGTCCGGTCTCGATGGGACCGCTGAGCGCCCTCGAGGTGACGGAGATCCGAGGTCCGATGCTGGCGGCGCTCGACAACAACTTCGCGCCCCCGCTCGAGTCGCCCGCAGTTGCCGCAGCGCGCCGGGCGGCGCTTGCTGCCGAAGCGGACCGGGCCCAGGGACCCGACTGGCTGTTTTACCCGGCCGCCTCGGCGCCCCTCGTGGAGCGGCAGCGGAGGTCGGCGCGTCGGTTGGCCCAGACGGGCCGTCGAGGGCGGCGCACGCTCCGTCAGATCGAGCGGACGTTGGCGCGGCGCGGCTTGCCGACGGACTTGCAGTACGTGGCCGTCATCGAGAGCGCGCTCAACCCGCGCGCCGAGAGCTGGGCCGGAGCTCGCGGCCTGTGGCAGTTCATGCCCGAGACCGCCGCGGAGTTCGGCCTGGACTCGCTGACGGTCGAGGACCCGGCGGCCTCGACGGAGGCCGCAGCGCGCTACCTCCGCCAGCTCGCCCGGATGTTCGAGGGCGACTACCAGCTTGCTCTCGCCGCCTACAACGCCGGCCCTGGCCGTGTCCGCCGCCTGATGCGCGAGCACGAGGCCGAGACCGGCAAGAAGCCGACGTTCTGGGAGCTCCACGACGCGCTGCCTCGCGAGACGCGCCAGTACGTCCCGCGCTTTATCGCGGTCGCCGAGGCCCTAGGAGCGCGCGGCTGAGCGTCCTCGAGGGCACGAGGGAAGAGATCGATCTGCGTCCTCGAGGCCGGCGCTGTGCTGCGCACCGTATCTCGTCCTCGAGGGCTCATTCCCCTGCGTTACGCTCCGAACGCGTCGACCAGTCGCCGGCAGGCGTCCTCGAGGACGGGCATCTCCTTGGCGTAGCAGAAGCGGAGGTAGCCGTCGCCGTCGGCGGGGTCTTGGAAGAACGAGGGGCCGGGCACGCAGGCGACGCCGGCTTGCTCGATCAAGGTGTCGGTTGCAGCTTTCGCCGTTTCGAATCCTGGTTCGCTGTGTCGCTCTCCGAGACCGGCCAGCACGTAGTAGGCGCCCTCCGGCGGAGCGGCCTCGAGGCCGCAGGCGTTGAGCGCGTCCACCATCACCGTCCGCTTGGTCGTGTAGTCAGCCAGCATGTCGGCGTAGTACGACTCGGGCATCGGGAGGGCGGCGGCCAGGCCATGCTGGAGGGGGGCCGGGGCGCAGATAAAGACCAGGTCGTTGACCAGGCCCATCTTCGCCGCGACCGGCGCCGGGGCGATGGCGTATCCCAACCTCCAACCCGTCATGTTGAACGTCTTCGAGAAGCCCGACAGCGTCACCGTCCGTGGGTACGCGCCCGGCCTCGAGGCCGGCGAGACGTGGCGGGCGCCGTCGTAGACCATGTGCTCGTAGATCTCGTCGGTGATCACCCACAGGTCGTGGGCGTCGGCCACGCGGTACAGCGCGTCGATCTCGTCCTCGGTCCACACCTTGCCAGACGGGTTCGCCGGCGTGCACACCACGACCGCCTTCGTCCGGTCGGTGACCGCGGCCCCAAGCGCATCGGCGTCGAACGTCCAGCGCCCACTGTCGCGAGCGAGCGGGACGACGACCGGTCGGATCCCGTGGAGCCGCAAGATGCCCGCGTGATAGCCGTAGAACGGCTCGAACAAAACGACCTCGTCGCCGGCGTCGCACAGCGTCAGGATGGTCGAGACGAACGCCCCGGTGGAGCCGACCGATACGACGACCGACTCCGGCCCCTCGACCGGGATCTGGTTAAAGGCCCTCGCCTTCTCCGCGATCGCCTCCCGCAACGGTTCGATGCCGTTGTACGCCGTGTAGATCGACTTGCCGTCGTGGAGGGCGTCGACGGTGCCCTCGACGATGGGCGTCGGCGTGGCCAGATCGCAGATGCCTTGGCCCAGGTTGATCCCGCCGACGCGGTTGACGGCGAACGTGACGGCCCGGATGTCGGACTGGCGGAGGGCGTCGGTGCGGGCGGCGAGCGGCTTCATCGAGGTCGGGGCGTGAGCCCGAAAGGTAGGCGGCACCCCAACTCCGTTGCGCCCTCGAGGACGCTTCCGCCGTGCCGGGCTCGACCTCGAGGACGCCCCAAACGCGACCCGCCCAGCCTTGTGGGGCCGGGCGGGAAGGCAAGCAGGGAGGTCCCTGTTTTGTAGAGTCACCGGCCGAGGCCGGTGCTGGCGTCAAGATACGACATCGTGCGTCGAGGTCGGTCCGGTTCGGCCTGACCTGCGGGTTAGCGCACGACGGTGACCGTCCTCGACGCCCGTGCCTCGGCACCCTCGAGGACGACGACGTAGACGCCCGGCGCCAAGCGCTCGACCTCGAGGGCGCGGCGGTGCTCGCCCGCGGCTACGAGTCCGTCCTCGAGGACGGCGACCTGGCGGCCGAGGACGTCGTACACGGCGAGCCGGACCGGGCCGGCGACGGGCAGGGCAAACGCGACCTCGACGCGGCTCGAGGCCGGGTTGGGATAGGTCTCGAGGGCGAGGCCTGGCCTCGAGGGCACCGCCTCGTCTGAGACGGCGAGCCCGCCGTCCTCGTAGTACGCCTGCGCCGCGTCGGAGACCTCGAGGAGCCGGACGATGCTGTCGAGCCGGTCTGCGCCCCGCGCAAACAGGACGGCCGCGTCCAAGACCGTTCTCTCGCCGGCCTCGAGGTCGACGGCCGGCGCGGCGATCACGGCCTTCTTGTCCGATGGGATCAGAGGCGTGCCCTGACCGTCGATGTTCTCCTGGCTCCAGAACTCGCCTGCGGCCCCGTCGCCCGAGAACGACCACCGAGTAGCCGGGCCGAACTCGTACTCCTCGATCTCGCCGCGGAAGTTGATGTCGCCGTCGTACCCGAACTCGCCAGTGAGAAGGGGGCTCCCGTCCTCCCAGAGCCCTCCGAGGTAGTTGTACGCGCCGGGCGCCTCGTTGGGCTCTCCTGCCCCGCTAGGTGTGCCCTTGAATGGGTGGAGTACGCTTGAGGCCCCGCTCAGCAAATCGACGCCCAGCGCGGGAGGTCGGTCCCCGTACCCCCACGTTCCTTCATCAACGTCAGCGCCGTTGTACACGATGACCATCTGCCGGGTCGAGTCCGACCCAACGCGGTCGTCTAAAGGACCGCCGAGATCGGGGTCGAGGTAGAGCCCGGCCCGGACGTCCTCGAGGGCGCGCCCGCTCCGGTTAATGATCTCGTGGCGGTAGAACGTCGAGCGCCCGAGTTCGTCGAGCGAGCCGCCCCCGGTTGTCCACGCCATCGCTCGGACCTCGATACCGAGCGCGGGGGCCTCGGACCACTCGTGCTCGCCCCCGGCGTCGTTCATGACCCACCAGGCTGTCTGAACGCCGAGGATCACTGGGCGTTCGCCGGCCTTGAGGTTGAGCCTCCGCGTCCCGTAGCCCGCGTCTCCGGGATCGAGCGAGATCGTCGACTCGGACGCGTCTACCACGCCCTCGTCCTGGCGGCCATTTCCGTTGGTATCGATGTAGAACGGGGCGCCGACCGCGATGGGCCAGTCCTCGAGGTCGGCCGTGGCAGTTCCGGTCCGGTCGTAGGTCTCGAGGTCATCGATGGTGACGGTCCAGATTCGGTCGAACGCAGCGCAGGTCTCGGCCGTCGTCTCGCCGTCGGCGTCGAGCGGACCGGGCCAGAACTCGTACGGGCCGTACGTCGACCCGGCAAACCGGAGCGTGTCGTCGGCCAGTCCGCCGACCATGAGCGTCGTCGAGAACATGGCGTTGATGCCTGACCCCGCCGGTACCTCGTACGTTGGATCGGTCCCTCGGTTGAACAGGGCACCGTTGTTGTAGAGCGCGGCGCGGACGGCGCCCGCGTTGAGGAACGCCTCGGCGGTGCCGAGTGCGCAGTTGGCGAGCCCAGCCGGCGAGTTGGAAGCCTGGGGCACGACCTTCTGCGCGAGTGGGGCCTGAGAGAGAAGGAGGAGGGAGAGAACGAGTAACAAGCGCATAGACGACGGGGCGAACGTACCAACCAACCAAAGGGAACCTGCCGCGTTTCGCAAGGCCATCTCAGATCCTCGTCCTGAACGCGAAAGCGGTAGGGGCGCGTCAGAAGGCTACCGCACGACGGTGATCGTCCTCGAGGCCCGCTCGTCCGCGCCCTCCAAGACGACGACGTAGACGCCCGGCGCCAAGCGCTCGACCTCGAGGGCGGCGCGGTGCTCACCGGCTGCGCGTGGTCCGTCCTCGAGGACGGTGACCTGGCGGCCCAGCACGTCGTAGACGGCGAGCCGGACCGGACCCGCGGCGGGGAGGACGAACGCGACCTCGGCCCGGCTCGAGGCCGGGTTCGGGTAGACCGCGAGGGCGAGCGTCCTCGAGGGCGTGTCCTCACCGGCGACGTTGAACCGCTTGAGCGTCGTGATGCGGAAGACGGTGCCTTCCTCGGGGTACGGCGCGGCGTAGGGCGGCTCGCTGCCCAGGTTCCACCCGACGAACGTCGTTCGGCCGAGCACCTCGCCGCCGTGGTTTGCAGGAGCTGCGGCCGCGTTGGCGAGCCACGCCTGATAGCCGGCGTCGCCGGGTGAGGTGTCGAGCGGGTCGTGCCAGTAGACCCAGTCCGTCTCGGGGTCGTTGTCGGCGCTCGATACGGGGGAGTCGAGCGTCGAGAGGTTGTAGGTCCCGTCGTCGTCAACATCGAGGACGGCCGGGATCATTTGGTAGTCGTCGGCTACGTCGTCGGGCGTGCCGGAGCCGATGTTCCAGATCTCGAACGGGATCTCCATGAGCCCGCCGTCCTGGAGCCGCCGGTAGGCCGTGCTCGGGCTGGTGAACCGGATCTCGTAGTCGCTCCCGTCGAGCCGGTCGACGTTGCCGCCTCGGTCCAAGATCGAGCGTCGCAGAAACGAGTCGAAGGACCCGTCACCGCCGCCGGCGGACAGGAACCAGACGGCGTCCGTGGTCGCTTGCTGCCTCGAGTCCGGCCGCTCCGGCACGGGAAAACCAGCGAAGTCGGCCGCGCCGCCCGTCGGCGGCACGATCGGGCCGCCGGCGTTGGCGACGACCTCGATGAGCGTGACGCGGCCGAAGAACACGACGTTGGTCAGGCTGCGGACCTCGGACGAGGGCCCTTCGACCTCGAGTGTGGCGGCTCGGACGCGCCAGAAGGTTGGGGCGTTGGTGTTGTTGGGGAAGCTGTCGCGGGGGACGGTAAAAGTCGTGGCGTCGGTGTCGAACGCACGGGCGTCCTCGAAGGACTCGCCGGTCGCGAGCTCGAGCCGGTAGCTGGTCGCCGTTGCGACAGGCGACCACGAGAACGTGACGCTCGTGTCGGCGAACGAAGCCCCGTCGGCAGGGGACAGGAGGGCGGGCGCGGAGGACGGCGGCGGTGGGGCATCCCGCGGAGCGAACAGGCTGCCGGTCTCGTACGCCCCCTGCGCCACGTCCGAGACCGCTCCCAGCTCCCGGACGCTGTCAAGATTGTCGGCGCCCTGCGCGAACAGGTACCCGATGTCGATGGTCTTGCGCTCGCCAGGCTCCATGCGGAATGGCACGGAGGAGACCATTGCCTGACGGTCACCTGGGGTGTTTGGCGTTCCCTGGCCGTCTGCGTCGTACTCGCTCCAAAACTCCGGCGGATCTCCGGAGTAGCCCCACGTTGTGACCGGGCCGTCCGTGTGGTATCCATCAGCGCCCAACCGGAGGGGGAGCCCGTCCGTCCACAGCCCCCGCATCATGAGGTACGCGTCCTCTCCGTCCTGGAGCCGACCCGGAGCGCCAGCTTTGGGTGCCCGCCTCCCTACAGCGGCTCCGCTCAGGATGTCGATGCCGAGCGCTGGCGGGCGGTCGCCGTACCCGTCGCGCCCGTCGTCGACGTCGTCCCCGTTGTAGAAGAAGACCATCGACCG
>NZ_JBARYR010000185.1:0-9667 GCF_049648075.1 Rubrivirga sp.
CGTCCGGCGAGAGCGGCCGTCGCTGCCCAACCTCGAGCGGTGGGGGCTGGGGAAGCTGGTCGACGGCCTCGAGGTCGCGCGGCAGCCTGTGGCGTCGTGGGGCCGGCTGACGGAGCGCGCGGCGGGCAAGGACTCCACGACGGGGCATTGGGCGTTGGCCGGCCTCGTCCTCGAGGACGCGTTCCCGACGTACCCCGACGGCTTCCCGCCGGACGTCCTTGACGCGTTCTGCGACCGCGTCGGCATCGAGGGCGTGCTGGGGAACCGGGCGGCGAGCGGGACGGCGATCATCGCGGACCTGGGCGAGGAGCACGAGAGGACGGGGCGGCCCATCGTCTACACGTCGGCGGACAGCGTCTTTCAGGTTGCGGCGCACACCGGCACGGTCGGCCTCGAGGAGTTGTACCGGATGTGCCAGATCGCCCGGGACCAGGTGATGGTTGGGCCGCACGCCGTCGGGCGCGTGATCGCGCGGCCGTTCCACGGCAAGCCCGGCGCGTACCAACGGATCTCGGCCGGGCGAAAGGACCTGTCGCTCCAGCCCCACGGCCCGACCTTGCTCGACGCGCTCCAGACGGGCGGCGTCCGCACGGTGTGCGTCGGCAAGATCGCGGCCTTGTTCGGCGGGGCCGGCGTCGACCTCGAGGTCAAGACGGCGGGCAACGCGGACGGCATCGGCAAGACGCTCTCGGCCATCCGCGACGCCGCGTCCTCGAGGACGCCGACGTTCGTCTGGACCAACCTGGTCGACTTCGACGAGCTGTACGGCCACCGCAACGACCCGGCCGGCTACGCCCGCGCCCTCGAGGCCTTCGACGCGGCGGTCCCCGACCTCGAGGCCGCCCTGCCGGACGACGGCGCGATCTTGCTCACGGCCGACCACGGCAACGACCCGACGTATCCGGGCACCGACCACACGCGCGAGCGCGTCCCGGTGCTGTTGTACCGGCCCGGCCTCGAGGGCGAGGATCTGGGCACGGTGGACACGTTCGCGGCTCATGCGGCGACGGTCGCGGCGTTCTTCGGGCTCGACGCTCCGGGCGAAGCTGAATCCTTAGCGAGCGAGTTGCAGACTCGTCCTCGAGGGCGCTAGACGGCGTCCGCCCTAGCCTCGTCGATCTTCGACCGGATCGACCGGACCGTGCTGATGGCGCCGAACACGACCAGGACGGCGACGAACGCGTAGACCCACCACGGCACATTCGTACCGGCGACGATGAGGTAGAGGTAGGCCGAGATAAAGCACAGCCCCGCCGCCAAGATCGGGAGCACGGGGCTCTTGCCGGCCCGCACGTTCTTCCCGATCCAGGCCAGCGACAGGAAAAAAAGCGGGATCGCGCCGACGTAGATCGCCCCGAATATGATGGGGTCCACGCCGTACTCCGCGCCCAGGCCGAGGAACCACTCTTTGACGTCGTCGAACATGAGGCGGGCGCGGTGAGGCCGTAGACTACCGCCCGATCCCGAATCTTTCCGATGCCCGCCTCCTTTCCCGACTTCTCCGACCGCGAGACCCTCGGCCAAACGTTGGGCATGGAGATCCTAGAGGCCGGGCCGGACCGGTGCGTCGCGACGATGCCCGTCGAGCCGCGCCATCACCAGCCGCTGGGCTACCTCCACGGCGGCGCGACCGTCGCGCTCGCGGAGACCGTCGCGAGCGTCGGCGCGTTTTTGGCCGCAGACGAGGGCTTCACGGCGTTCGGCCAGGAGATCAACGCCAACCACCTCCGTTCCGTCCGCGACGGCGTGCTGACGGCCGTCGCGACACCGATCCACGTCGGGAGGACCAGCCAGGTGTGGGGCATCGAGGTCCGCGACGAGCGCGAGCGCTTGGTCTGCATCAGCCGGTGCACCCTGGCCGTGGTGCCGATCCGTGACAGCGACTGAGGTCCTGGCGCGGCTGGCGTCCTCGAGGACGGCCTCGATCCGCATCGAGGGAGAAGTGCGGGGGACCGGCACGGGCACCGTCGAGGTCGTGCTCGAGGGCGCGACCGTGGTGCTCGTCGACGTCGGGACGTGGACACTGGGCGGTCACTCGGTCCGGTGGCGGTCGTCCTCGAGGTGGCGCGTTTGTGGCAACGCCCTCGAGGTCGAGCGCGTCCGCCAGGGCGAGTCGGCGCGGGTCGTCCTCGAGGTCGGGCCGGACGGGGTGTGGCGCAGTGTCGAGGCGTGGATCTGCGGCTTCGACGCATACTCGGTCGGGGTCACCGTCCTTGAGGACGCCGTCGAGGTCGTGTGGACGATCCGGGGGGCGGCCAAGGCCTCGAGGACGGTGACGCGGTACGGGTAGCGCCCTCGAGGGCGGGATCACCTAGCGATCACAATCGGGACCGTCACGGCGTCCACTCCGGCCGTGATCCGGCACAGGTAGTGTCCGTCTGGAAGCGTACCGGCGTCGAGGCTGATCCGTTGCTCGCCAGCTGCGTACGCCGTCTGGTGGTCGAGAACCTCTCGACCCAGTAGGTCGAACACGCGGACGTCAACGACCTCTGCGGACTGGAGCGTTATGGGGATCACGACATCACCCCGGGAGGGAGTCGGGTACGCTGGCGAGACCTCGAACGCCAGGCGCTCGCTGTCCTCGCTGTCGACGACGATGGGTGGGGCGACGTAGCGCATCGAGGCCGGCTCGGAGAACGGACCGGCGCCAGCAGGCACGTTGGCCGCGACGCGCCATCCAAGTTCGATGCCGTCGTAGATCCGACCCCATCGGCTCGACGTGGGGAAGTCGCCGAGCGTCACCGACGTACCCTCGATATTGAGTTCCTCATAGATCCGCCCTCCGTTTCCGCAGCACTCGATGGTCCATACCTGAACCCTGTAGCTCGTGGCATCAGGGACTGGCGACCACGACAGCGTCAGATCCCCGTCTGTTACCTCCGTCTCGTTGACAGGCGACAATGGCGCCGGCGACAGTGTGGACATATCGAGGTCGAACGCGAACACGCCTGATCCTCCCAGCAACGGCTGCCCATCGACCAACTCGAGCGTCCATCCCAGCCACCCCCTGCTACTCTCGAGGAGCGCTGTCATCGGCCACGTGCCGTCCCCAGCCTCGAAGACGTACGCCACCCCCGAGGGATTCCCGCCCACGTCGTCGGTCGCATCGCTGACGAGTAGGACGCCGTCCTCGATGGCGACGGCTCCGCCAAATCTGCTCGTCCGGATCGGGTCCCCCGTCACGATGGCCCGCTCGGTCCAGGTATCACCCTCGCGTTGGAATACGGCCGCGTGTCCTCCCTCGGGGTGTTCGTAGCTCAACGCCGTCACGGCTGCCCAGTCCCCGCGGAGTGCGACGGCGTACCCGTACCGGGCGAGACCACCGATGCTCGGGGTAAGGGTCTGTTTCTGAATCCACTCCCCGTCCTCGAGGTGGTACATGTCGGCCCCGATCAGGGCCCGCTCGCCGTCGATAGCGATGTCGGCCCAATCCGAGCGCGCCTGCACTCTAGCCGTGGTCTCCTGCCGCCAGACCCAGCCGTCGTCCGTCCGCTCGTAAAAATAGACGTAGAGCGCTCTGGGACTGTAGGAGTCGGGGTAGACCTGGCTCATGACAAGCGCCCAGTCTCCGTCCATCGCGACGTCGAGCCCGAAATCCACGCGCGAGTCACCGCTGGCGGTGCGCACAGGAAGCAGCTTCTGCTCCTCCCGCCACTGCCCGTCGGGTTGGCGGACGAAGTGGTAGACCGCGCCCTCGGTGATACAACTTGTCGCGCCGCCACAGGCCTCGGCGTCCCAATAGTCGGCGATGAGCGCGGACTCGCCCTGTATGGCGACGGACCCACCAAAGTTGGTTGGGGTATCGGTCCGTTCGAGACGAGCTTCCTCGGCCCATCCATCGCCATCCTGACCTAGAATCGTCACGTAGGAGTTGGTGAAGCCGTTCCCCGCCGGTGCGCCCGCAATGATCCGAACGCCGTCGGTATCGAGTCGGTAGGCGGGGACGTCGAGGAAGTAGGTCTCGACTTGTGATGCTGCTGGATCGGCGAGGGCTAGAAACGCTAGCAGAAGCGACCCGATAAGCGTGAGGGGTTTCATGAGAGATGAGAGCATATCGGTTAGAATACGGAGTCGTACAGCCGGCCCCAATCCCAATCGCCGTGGATTGGGGGTCGCGTCCTCGAGGACGAGATCGGTGCGGCTACCTTGCGGGGTCCCACAACGAAACAATGCTCCTCGGCGAAGTCATCGGCACGGTCTGGGCCACCCGGAAGGACCCGGGGCTGGTCGGGATGAAGTTTCTCGTCGTCCGCGAGATCGACCTCGACGGGAACGCCCTCACCAACTTCGTGGTCGCCGCCGACGCCGTCGGTGCCGGCGAGGGCGAGGTGGTGCTGGTCGCCCAGGGCTCGTCCGGTCGTCAGACGGAGCAGACGAAGGGGAAGGCCGTCGACGCCGTCATCATGGCCATCGTGGACCGGCTCGACGTGACGAAGGAAGACGCCGACCTGCCGGAGGCCGCCCTCGAGGCCGCGCCGCTCGTCCTCGAGTGAGGCTCGGACGCGTCATTGGGAACGTGTGGGCGACCCAGAAAGACCCGTCGCTCGTCGGACGGCGGATGCTGCTCGTCCAGCCGCTCCGCGCCGACCGCACCGATGTCGGGCGACCCACGGCGGCGCTCGACACGGTCGATGCCGGACCCGGCGATACGGTTCTCTACGTGACCTCGTCGGAGGCCGCGATCCCGTTCCGCCCCGGCAACGCCCTCACCGCGACCGACGCGACCATCGTCGGCGTCGTAGACCCGGAGAGCGCATAGAGACGCCCCGCGGAGCGTCTGTACCGGGCTCGAGGTCGCGTCCTCGAGGACGCCGAGAGAGGGTTGATTGCCGCACCGTTCGCCCTCGAGGGCGGCTACGCATGCACGTCCCTGTGCTCCGACGCGAGCGCCGAGTCGGCCCCGTCGAGGCGCTTCCGGCCGATCCAGGTCAGACCCGTCACAAAAGCGAACCCGGCCAGCGCCAGGCCCAATACGAGCGGCCAGCCCACGCCTCCGCCGCCCAGCAGCAACGCCGGGTCCGCGCCCGGCCCTAAGAGCGACGACGGGTCCGGCACCCGCTCGACCACGCCGTCGGATCCCGTGTGCTCTACGAACCCGACCCACGGCCACAACGCCCGGAGCGAACCGGCCAGGAGCCCGACCAGGACGGTCATCGTCAGGTCGTGGTAGCGGTCCAGGAGCCAGCTCAGCGCCTTCGCCGCCAGCCCCAGCCCGATGCCGGCGCCCAGCGCGAACGTCGCCACGAACGCCACGTCGAGCGAGCGGAGCGCTTCGAGCGTGGGGCGGTACAGCCCGAAAACCTCGAGCAAGAACGCGCCGCTCACGCCCGGCAGGATCATCGCGTTGATCGCGACCGCCGCCGTCCCCGCGATCCGGAGGAAGGACGGATCTGCGGCGTCTCCCGTCCGGGGCAGGCCGACCAAGAAGAACGCGATCACGGCCGCGACGACAGCTACCGCGAGGTGCCACGTGTGGTGCTCGTGCCGTTCGCGCCACGGGATCACGATCGAGGCCGCGACCAGTCCGAGGAAGACCGCGCGGCACTGGACCGGGTACGCCTCCAGCAACTCCGGCACGAACAGCGAGCCGAGCCCGATCGCCACGAAGATGCCGACGACAACCGGGAGAAGCAGGCTCCACTCGAGGGCGCGGAACTGATCCAGCGCCTCCCCGAACCGTCCTCGAAGGAGCGTGAGCACGGCCGAGAAGGCGTCCCCAATCGCCGCGATCAGGTTCTTGTAGATCCCCACGATCAGCGCCATCGTCCCGCCGCTGACGCCCGGGATGATGTCGGCGCCGCCCATGAGCAGGCCCTGGAGGAAGCGGCGGAAGAGGGGAGGCATGGCGTCGCGGGGAGGGGACGGAAGATCACTCCGTCCTCGAGGTCGGGGTTGGACGGGATGCGGAAAGAGGCTCTGTAGGTCACGACCTCGAAGCCGGGCCGCGTCGCGTGTGCACCGTAGCGCTGAGTGGAGAGGCGGCCATCAGCGTGTCGCCCCAGCCGGATCGACCTTGGCCGTCTCTCCTACTGCTGGTCAGCGTCAAACGCTACCTTCCCGCCCACGATGGTCATCACGGCCGAGCCTGAGAGGAGGTCGTCGGGCGACGTGGTCAGCGGGTCGAGGTCTAGCACCGTGAGGTCGGCCCACTTGCCTGTTTCCAGTGTGCCCGTGCGGTCCTCGATGCCGGACGACCGTGCGGGCCAGACGGTGTACGCCCGGAGTGCTTCCTCAGCCGTCACGGCCTGCTCCGGGAGCCATCCACCCTGTGGCTCCCCGTTCTTCTGCCGTCGCGTGACAGCGGCGTAGATCCCGTAGAAGGGCGACCAGTCGGTGCCGGTAAAGTCCGAGTTGAAGATCAGCAGCGCGCCACCCCGGCGGAGCGAGCGCCACGCGTAGGCCCCGCGCACCCGGTCCGGTCCCAGGCGGTCGGTCGCCCACGGACTGTCCTCGACGGCGTGCCCCGGCTCCATCGAGGCGACCACGTTCAGCGTCCCGAACCGCTCGATGTCGTTCGGGTGGACCACCTGAGCGTGCTCGACGCGGTGGCGCAGCGCGCGCGCGTCGGGGTGGCGCGAGAACACGTCCTGGTAGAAGTCCAGCACATCCCGGTTGCCCGCGTCGCCGATGGCATGGATGCCGGCTTGGAATCCCGCCGCGATGTACCGTTCGACGGCCGCCGGGTCGAAGCCGTAGTCCGCGCCCGCGACGCCGCGGTGGCCGGGCTGGTCGGAGTAGTCGTCCAAGAGGCGGGCGCCTCGAGAGCCGAGCGAGCCGTCATAGTAGGCTTTGACGGAGCGAATCTGAAGCCTGGCTTCCGGGTCAGTGGTCGGCCCTCGTTCCAGCCAGTCCGCCGGGTCTGGCGCGTCCGGGACGCCGACGGCCAGCATGGCCTCGACGCGCATGGGGAGCGCGCCCGAGTCGGCGAGGGCGTGGTAGACCGGCAGGTAGTCCGACCGAACACCCGCGTGATGCGTGGAGACGTACCCGGCCTGGAGCAACTGGTCCATGCCGTAGCGCAGGATCCGTTCTTTGTGCGCGGGCGAGCGGGGCGGGACGGCGTCGTTGAGCAGGTCGGTGGCGTTGTTGAGCAGCACGCCCGTCAGCGTGCCGTCCGGGCGTCGCACCAGCGTCCCGCCCACGGGGTCCTCGGTCTCGGGGCCGAGACCTGCGGCCTCGAGCGCGCGAGCGTTCCCGAGCGTCCCGAACCCTCTCAGTCCTTTGAGGACCACGGGGCGATCCGGGTAGAGCACGTCCAGAAACGCTCGGTCCGGCAAGGCGTCGGCCCACTCGCCCTCGTCCCACCCGGTCCCAAGAATCCACTCGCCCGGCGGCCGCTCGTCGGTTTCCGCCAGCCGCTGGGTGATGTCGTCCTCGGTCTGGACGCCTTCGAGTCCGATCTCTTCGGCCTTCTCGCCGATCTCCTGCAGGTGCCCGTGGCTCTCGACCAAGCCGGGTACCACGACGGCGCCGTCCAGGTCGATGACCCGGGTGTCGTCGCCGCTCATCGCCAGCGCCTCCGCGTCGGACCCTACGTAGGCGATGAGCCCGTCGCGGACCACGACGGCCGTCGCGTCGGGCGTCCAGCGCTCGCCGTCGAAAGGCGCGTTTGCGGCGGGCCGTCCCTCGAGGTCGGGATCGTCCCAGGCCAGCGTGTACACGCGGGCGTCGTGCAAGATGAGCGAGGGGCCGGGCGACGGGCGACAGCCGGCGACGCCGAGCACGACGGCCAGCGCCGCCCACCGGGCGGAGTGGGAGAGCATGGAGCGGTGGGAGAGAGCGACGGGGGTGACAACCTATCCCCGTCGCCGCGCTGGAGCAGTCCGATGGGCTCCCCATGCCTTCAGCCGACCCCCAACGTGCCGCCTCGAGGACGCGGGGCCGGCCTCGAGGACGCGAGGGACGACGAGGCTCGTCCTCGAGCTCTACCTGCGTGGCTGTCTGAGCCGGGTGCTCTGAACGCGAGAGGCGCCGTCCTCGAGGTCGTGGACCATCTCCACCGCTCGCGACCGGTCCTCGAGGGCGGCTAGTCGCGGACGAGCGGGACGAAGGTGACGTCGTTGAACGTCTCGTCGGTGAACGCGTCCGGCCCGGTCCGCGTGATGCGGTGCAAGACGTGCTCCTTGGCGGGGCCGACAGGAATCAGCATCCGCGCGTCCGGCTTGCCCTCGGCCGGCTCGCGGAGTTGGGATCGCAGCTCGTCCGGGATCGTCGGCCCGCCAGCCGTCACCACGATCGCGTCGAACGGGGCGTAGCCGGGCCAGCCGAACGTGCCGTCGCCGGCGCGCGTCCGGACCGACAGGCCAAGCTTCTCGAGGACGGGCTTCGTCCGGCGGAGCAGGGGCTCGTGGCGCTCGACCGAGAACACGCGCGCTCCCATCGTCGCCAGGATCGCGGCTTGGTAGCCACTGCCCGTTCCGACCTCGAGGACGCGCTCGCCGCGACGCAGCCCCAGCAGCTCGGTCATCCGGGCGACCGTGAACGGCTGCGAGATCGTCTGCCCCTCGCCGATCGGCAGGGCGAGGTCGTGGTAGGCCTGCCCGTGGAGGCCCGTGCCCGGGATAAAGCGGTGGCGCGGGACGGCACCCACGGCCTCGAGGACGGCCGGGTCCTCGATCCCCTTGTCGCGCAACAGGTCGACGAGCTCGCGGCGGCGCGCGGCGGCTTGGCGGTCGGTCAGGATCACGGGGCGGGGGCCTCGACGGGCGGAGGGCTGGGTTCTTCCGGCGTCTCGCGTCGGTCGGGGGAGAAGGCGTCGAGCAGCCGCGTCTCGACCTCGGCCAGCGTCAGCCCGACGTCGAGCTTGCCGTTCTCGGCGACGGAGATCTTGCCCGTCTCCTCGCTCGTCACGATCACGAACGCGTCCGTCCGCTCGGTCAGTCCGACGGCCGCGCGGTGGCGCAGGCCCAGGTGCGGGTCGAGGTGGCGCGCGTCCGAGACCGGCAGGATGCACCGGGCGGCCTCGACCTTCTGGCCCTGGATGATCGCGGCGCCGTCGTGGAGCGGCGAGTTGGGGAAAAAGACGGACGTGATCAGGTCACGCTCGACGTCGGCCGAGAGGCGCGTGCCGGACTCGATGTAGTTGCGCAGGCCCGTCGACCGGGCGAACGCGATGAGGCTCCCGATCCGGTCCCGGCTCATCTCGCGGATCGCGCCCATGACCTCGTCGGTGATCTTCTGGCGGGGCGGCTGGGTCACGAGTCGGCGTACGATCGGGTTGCGGCCTAGCAGGAAGAGCGCCTGGCGGATCTCGGGCGCGAACAGGATCAGGACAGCCAGGACGAACACGTCCCCGACGGCTCCGAAGAGCGTTGTCAAGGTCGTGAGCCCCACCGCGCGGACGACCTCGTTGACGGCGTACAGACCCAAAAGCGCCACGGCGACCTGGACCGCGATCGTGCCTCGGATCAGGCGGTAGCCCTGGTACACCAAGACGGCCGTGACCAGGATGTCGACCAGGTCGAGCCAGCGGACCGGTACGAACCCGATGCGCAGGCCTTCTTGAAGCGCGAGGGCGAGCGTCACAGTTCGCCCTCGAGGCCGGCCTGCCGGGCCGCCCGGATCAGGGTCACGACCTCGACGGTCGCGCGCACGTCGTGGACGCGCAGGATCGCGGCGCCACGGACGACGGCGGGGGCGGCCAGCCCGAGCGATCCGAACAGCCGGC
>NZ_JBARYR010000186.1:0-16936 GCF_049648075.1 Rubrivirga sp.
GGTCAGCCGCGACGTCATCCGGTCGCCTCCGACCTCGAGGACGACGACGTAGGCGCCGGCCGGTAGCCGCGACGTGTCGAAGCCGACCGAGTGGCGGCCCTCGCCGTAGCTCCGCGTCGAGGACAGGACCTCACGGCCCAGCAGGTCCACGACCGTCACCGTGACGTCGCCCGCTTCCGGTAGCGACACGATGGCCGTCGCCGCACCCACGGCCGGGTTCGGCCCGACCTCGAGGGCGAGTTCCTCGACCTTGACGCTCGAGGACGCCACGTCGCTCGGGGCCGCGACCGGCACGAAACCGAGCGGCTCCCCTTCTGATCCGCCGCCAACGAGCAGAGGACGGTCCGAGAAGTAGGCGACGCGCGTGACGCGGTAGCCATAGCGGGTCACGCTGTAGTCCGAGGTCAGGTTGGCCGAGATCGACGATCCGTCCACGACCGCCCAGAACGCGGACCGCGTGCCGGTGTACCGAGCCTGGCGGGTACCGGACTCATCGAGGACGTTGACGAAGTCGTAGTTCGCCTCCGTCTCGAACTGCTGGAAGTACATCGCGACGCGGCTCGCGCCGGCCTTGGTGTAGGTGTTGGTCGCGTTGTAGTTGTTGGGGTAGTTGTGCGGGGACTGGTAGGTCCGGTCCTCGTAACGCCACTCGGGCGTTCCGCCGCCGGTCCCACCGCCGTCGTTACCACCGCCGTTGGCCGCCGAGCCGACGCCGACCGCGGCCCACGCGTTCGTGACCGAGGTCACCTGCGCCGACCCCGCGCCGTACAGGTCCGTCGCCGCCTGGATGGTCCCCTGGCGGGCGCCCGCGAAGTTGGTCGACTGGGTGAAGTACTGCGTCAGGGCCCGGTACCACACCTTCTCCGTCACGGTGCGGCCGACGGCCTGGACGGCCTGGCCACGGAACGTGCCGCCGGCGATCATCAGGTAGGCCTGCTTGTTGGCGATGCCCGAGTTGATGTGGACGCCGCCGTTGTCCTGGCTCCCCGTGTAGCGGTCGGCGTAGTTGTCCGGCTGGTTGCCGCGGGACGGGTCGTCGAGGTAGCGGAGCGCGTCGCCGGACGTGCCCGGCGTGTAGCTGTCCTCGCCGATCTTGTAGTCGTTCCGGTCCACCATGACGGCCATGATGTCGGAGACGGCCTCGTTGAGCGCGCCCGACTCGTTCTGGTAGATCAGACCGGCCGAGGTGCCCGTGACGGCGTGCGTCAGCTCGTGCGCTGCGATGTCGAGCGAGACAAGAGCGATAAAGCTCTGACCGTCGCCGTCGCCGTAGACCATCTGTTGGCCGTTCCAGAACGCGTTGTTGTAGCCGGCGCCCCCGGGCTGGTCGTCGTAGTTGACCGTGCTGGTGATGGTCGCGTTCGAGCCGTTGTAGCTGTTGCGGCCGTGCGTGTTCTTGAAGTAGTCGAACGTCGAGATCGCCCCGTAGTGGGCGTCGACGGCGGCGCTGGCGGGGAAGTTGTTGTCGGCGTCCGTGACGTACGAGCCCGGCAGCGAGTTGCCACCACCCGACGTCATCGTGCGGATGTACTGCGGCCCGCGCGACGTGTCGTAGAGGTAGTACTGCCCCTGGTAGAGCAGCGTCGTGACCGGACGCGTACCGCCGAAGATGCTCCCGCCCGTCCCGTTCGCGAACAGGATCGAGGACGACGCTTGACGAGCGTACGGCGCACCGGCCCACTCGTCGTCGGCGTGTGCCGAGCCCAAGCCGGCCGTGTGGAGCGAGTTGAACCGGTGCAACACCTCTCCTGTGGTCGCGTCGACGAACGTCTCCCAGTTGGCCGGGACCGGCTGGTCGACGAACACCCTCACGTGGTATGCCAGGCGGTACGAGCCGTTGGCTGCGCCGGCCTGGCGGCTCTCGAGGGGGTACACGACCAGCTCGGTCGTCGGCGTCCAGTCGATGGCTTCGGCGAGCGCGTCGCCCGGCACGTCGGCCCGCAGCGGGACGTCACCGATGTCGCGGCGCGCGGCCTCGAGGGCGGCGCTCTCGTCGAGTGCGGGAGCGGTTGAGACGTCGGCGTCTGGGTGGACGGCACCGCCCCACGCGTAGACGCGGCCGTCGCGGAGGTGGACGGCGCTCTCGGCGCCCCAGATCGGCACGTCGCCGACGGTCTGCTGGACGCGGACGTGGGTCAGGCCGAGCTCGTCGGTCTCGGCCTCGAGGACGCGGACGTCGGGGTCAGTGGTGAAGCCGAGGGCGGCGGCGTTCTCCCGATAGAAGGCTTCGGGAGAGGACACGGCGCCAAGGTCGCCGGCCAAGAACTGCGGGGCGTCGCGGTCGGCACTCCAGGTTACTCGGTCGAGGGCGTCGGCGTCGAAAGCGGCAGCGGACAGTTGCGCGCGCTGGTCAGGTTCGAGGCCGACGTCCTGGGCCGAGGCCAGGGTCGGGACAGCGAACAGGAGCGCTGCGACGAGCGCCGATCGTAAGTCAAAGGGCATGGAGTGGTGGGCTATGTGTTGGTGGCGCCGACAGGAAATGGCGAGCGCCCAAACGTAGGCTCCACATATCCTCCATATTGACATTTGGCGAACGAGAGCCGCAAACCTCAACCGTTCCTCAGCCGAATCGGGCCTAAGTCCAACATCTCCAGATCCCTTTCGCTGGGCGACATTCGGCGGTGTTAATTGGCGGTCTCAGATCGCAACGTTTGCACATGTGCTGCACGCCTGGCCTCGACGCCACGTGTGCGCCGCGGCTCGTGACGCTCCGACCTCGAGGACGACCAGCTACGTACTCTTGACCGACGTCGCTGCGCGCAACACCACGTGCGCCTGCGGACCGTGGTGCATCAACAAGTGAAGCGCGCTCACACCCGGCGGCACCTCCGGCACATCGACCTCGAGGACGCCGACGTCGAGGCCGGGCACCGACGCTCGGTCGCGCGCCGCCGACTCCGGAAGCACGACCAGCGAGTCGGCCTCGAGGACGCCGGCGACGGACGCGAAGTTTGAGGGCTCGCCCTCGAGGTCGGACGCTCGTACAAGGTCGGCGGGAGCCCGGAGCCACCTCGCCACGAACATCATCGAGGCCGACGACAGATCTGCGAGCGAGCCCGTCGTCTCCAGCACCTCGTCCCACTCCGGCGCGACGTGCTCGTAGTACGGCGTCTTGCCATAGGCAGCCCGTAGCGCGGCGCGGTGCTCGCGTCGCCACCCGTCGAGGACCGCGACCTCGCGGAGCGGCTGTCCCACACCGGCATGACGGCGCGGGACGGTCAGCCATCGCGGCCCCTGGTCGGTCAGGATGCGGGCGCGGTTGTGGAAGCTCTGGCGGCTAAACGCGAACGTGTCCGCGATCACAAACCGGTCGACGGCCAGCAGCATCGCGGCGACCTCGATGCGCGGCGCGAACTCGGGCGGGCGAACGGCAGTCGAGAGAGACACAGGGCAGAGACGAGGACGGCGCGACGGAACGGGGCGATCTTAGCCCCGTCCGCGCCCCCGCGCCTCTCCCTGACCATGACCGCCCGACGCGTTTTCCTAGGCTTCTTCGGCCTGTTCGCTGCCACGATCGCGTTCGCGATCCTGGGCACGCTGTCCCTGTTTATCGGGCCAGTCCGCGACTTCTTCATGCCCTACTACGAGTCCCTGGTCGCCGCGCCGACCTGGACGTACATGGCGCTCCTGCCCGTCATCACGCTGGCGCTGTACTGGGAGACGCTCGGCCCGTGGAAGTCGGTCCTGTTCCTGCTCGCGGCCAGCCTGATCGGCGCGGGGAGCGAGCTATTGGGCACCAACACAGGCATCCCATTCGCGCCGTACAGCTACACGGACCGGCTCGGGCCGAAAATCCTGGGCGACGTCCCGTACTTCATCCCGACCTCCTGGTACGCCCTCTCTCTCCTGAGCTACGACCTGGGCGGCCGTTTGCGCGTCGGGGTCGCCGGGCGGGCCATCGCGACGGCCGTCTTGATGATCGTGTGGGACGTCTCGCTCGACCCGGCCATGAACCAGGGCGGCGGGACGTTCGTGTTCTGGGACTACCCCGGCGGCGGGCCGTACTTCGGGATGCCCTGGGTCAACTGGTACGGCTGGTTCGTGACGAGCATCTTGATCGCGCTCGCCTTCGAGGTCTTGGGCGGGATGCGCCCCGCGCCCGACAAGCTCACCCTCAAATGGGCCGAGCCGGTCTACGCGCTCAACGTCCTGTTCCCGATCTCGATCTGCCTCTTGTACGGCCTGCCCGTCGCGGGCGTCATCGGCCTGGTCACGCTGGCCGCCTCGCTCGCCCTGATCCGCTGGCGCTGGCCCCACTCGAGGACGTCCGGCCTCGAGGCCGATCGCCCGGTCCTGGTGTAGTGGCGAGTTCCACGACCTCGAGGACGCAGACGGGCACCGCTGCCAGCCAGTACGACGCCCCGGCGGCCCCGCCCGACGGCGCGGACCGGCGGCTCGAGGACCGCTATCTCCGCAAGGCCTTCCGGCACCACAGCCGGACGTTCTCGCTCGCGACTCGCCTCCTGCCCCGCCGCGAGCGGCTCCCCGTCGCCGTCCTCTACCTCTACTGCCGCACCGTCGACACGCTGGCCGACGAGCGCGTGGCCGTGATCGGCACCGAGGCCGCTCTCCGCGAGGTCGACGCCCTCGAGGCCGACCTCGAGGGCACCCTCGAGGGACGCCCGCCGGACACACTCCTGTGGCGACGGCTCGCAGAGGTCCACCGGACGTACGACCTACCGCGCCGGCCGCTCAAGCAACTCCTCGAGGGCGCACGGTGGGACTTGGAGGGCCGAACCGTCGACACGACGGAGGATCTGCTGGCTTACTCGAACCTGGTCGCCGGCTCCGTCGGGGCCGCGATGCTGCCGTTTCTCGTGCGCCGACCGGAGGACCGGCACGTCCTCGAGGCGGCGGCACGGGCGTTGGGCAACGCGATGCAGATCACGAACATCCTGCGCGACGTCGGCGAGGACTGGCGCGATCTAGGGCGGACCTACCTCCCCGCCGACCTGCTCGAACAGCGGGGCGTCGACCTCGATGTCGTGGTCGGGAAGGCTCCGCCGGTACCGCAGTCCTACATCAATCTGACCGAGGACCTGATGGGCCAGGCAGAGCGACTCTACGACCAGGCCGCCGACGGCATCGAGGCCCTTCGGCCTGCCGCCCAGACGGGCATCCGAGGAGCCGCCCGGATGTACCGCGAGTTTCTCAACGGCGTCCGCGCGAACCAGTACGACAACCTCTCGAGACGGGCCTCGGTCCCTCTCTCTCGCAAACTCCGCGCGCTCGCTCGTGATGGCTACGCCCGACGACGCGACCGGCTCTGGGCGACGTGAGCGCACGCCCCGACGGGATCGCCGCGCGGCTCGCCCGGCGCTTCGCGGACCGCACGATCCGCGGGGAGCTCAGGTCCGGTCTGCGCCGCGTCGTCGGGGTGGGCGGCATCGAGGACGACCCGGCGCCTGGGCGGCCGTTGGTGGTCTACGCCAACCACCACGTCTACCCCGACAGCTTCCTCCTGTGGCTCTTGACGACGCAGGTCTGGCGGCGCCCGATGGTCGTCTGGATGGAGGCCTGGGATCGGGCGCCGCTGTTCGGCCCGGTCGGTGCCCTGCCCTTCCCCGACGACGACCCCAAACGGCGGCTCCGCACGATCCGTGAGACCGCCCGCAGGATGGCGGCCGATCCGACGACGGCCCTCTACCTCTACCCCGAAGGGACCATGCGCATCGCCGGCGACGGCCTGGGCCCGTTCCGCGCGGACCTCCCGCGCCTTGCCCGCATCTTGCCCGACGCCGCCTGGGTCCCAGTCGGCATCGCGACCGAGTGGTGGGGCGAGGCTCGACCGACGGCCGTGATGGCAATCGGAGACGTCCACGACGCACCCGACGGCGACGAACGCTCGCGCCTCCTGTCCGCCCTCGAGGACGCCCACGCCGCCCGCCCCACCGACGACCTTCCGGTCCTGTTCCAAGGCACCGCCGGAGCCGACGAAAGGTGGGACCTGTCGAGGACGGTCCCGTTCTTCGAGCGGCTCACCTTCGGTCGATGAACGTTCCGCGACGCGTTCGAGGGCGACCTGCTGGGCAATAGGTTGGCCCCGATTCCCGATCCTTAGATCCCCCGGTCCCCGGATCCCATGCTCGCGATTTTAGTCGCCCTTCTCCTCGGCGCCACACCGTCGCCCGCCCTCGAGGGCCACCAGGCCAGCGCAATCGACGTCACGCCCCCCATCGAGGTGACGTCCTCGACGGTCCGAGACTCCCTGACGTATTACTACTCGCGCCGGGACGCATCGGCCGTCGAACGTCTCTACCGGACGAAGGCCAGGACGCAGGAGGACCGGCTGTTGTGCCTGTACCGGCTCTACCCGATGACGCTCGACGAGAGCTACCTCGAGGACATCCCCTCGGAGCGGGGCGTGACGTCGTCTCGTGAACTCGCGCTCATCGCGGCCCTTTGGGCGTACCGAGCCAGCGTCGGCCCGGCGTGGCGCCTGCCCACCTACGGCCGACGCTCGGAGCGCATTCTGGGTCTCGCCCTCGAGGCCGATTCGCGCGAGCCGTACGCGCTCCTGGTCCGTGGACAGTCCCTCTACTACAAGCCGCGCATCTTCGGCGGCGACTTGGCGGAGGCCCAGCAGACGTTCGAGCAGCTCAGGACCCGGCTCGGCCGGCGCGGCGTCCCGGGGCTCCACCCCTTCGAGGCCGAGGTCTGGGTTTGGATGGCCGTCCGCCGCCAAGACGCCTCGACCGGCGTCTCCCTCCAGCGCCGGCTGCTCGCTCGGAACCCGCCGAGCATGTTCCGCCAGTTCCTGATCGACCCTCCGTGACCGTTCTCCTCGCCGCCGTCCTCGTCATCCACGCCGGCGTCGTCGGAGTCCTCACGGCCAACCTGATCTCGTTCTGGCGCGACCGACACCGAGCGCTCCCGACGGACCTCCCGCGCGTATCGGTGCTGGTCCCCGCTCGCAACGAGGAGGAAAATCTCCAGGTCCTGCTGCCTACTCTGTTGTCGCAGGACGGCCTCGAGGTCGAGATCGTGGTCGTGGACGACGCGAGCGAGGACGAAACACGCGCGGTCCTCGAGGACCACGCCCAGCCCAACCTGATCGTCGTCGAGGGCGACGGCCCGCCCGCAGGGTGGGTCGGCAAGCCTCACGCGCTGTACCAGGCGGCAAAGCGCGCCACCGGCGACGTCTTCGTGTTCCTAGACGCCGACGCCCAGCTCCGAGACGACCGCGCGCTCGCCCGTTTGGTCGGCCGATGGGTTCACAACGGTGGCGACGGCACGGCCCTGACGGGTCTCCCCCGCTACCTCGATCGTGGACCGGCGGCGCTCTTGACCAGCCTGGTCCCGTTCGCCGTCTTGGCCGCGCTCCCGATCCCGCTCGTACCCAGGACGCGGTCGTCCTCGGTCAGCGCGCTCAACGGCCAGATCTGGATCCTGGGCGCCGGCGACTACCGCCGGCTCGAGCCCCACCGAGCCGTCAAGTCCGACGTCCTCGAGGACGTGATGATCGGGCGGTTTCTCAAGCGGTCAGGTGTCCAACTGTGGTTTCAGAACCTTGGCGGCGAGGTCGCCGTCACGATGTACCAGTCCTTCGGCGAGGCGTGGCGCGGCTTCCAAAAGAACGCGTTTCTCCTCGCGGGCGGAAAGCCGGGGGGCGTCGCGACCGGAGCGTTCGTGTTCTTCCTGCTCCTCTACTCGCTCTCCTGGGTCGTACCGAGCCTGCTCTGGGTCGGCGGCACGCTGGGCTTGTGGGCGTTGGCGACGCTCGTCGGGATCAAGCTGGCCATCGACCGCGCCGGGCGGTTCCCGCTCTGGGTCAGCGCGCTCGCACCGGTCACGCTCGCGCTCGGTGCCGCCCTCCAACTGGACTCGTGGCGAGCCCACGCGACGGGGCGGGTCGCGTGGAAAGGCCGGACGGTCGGCTAAATGCGAATCGGCCTCGAGGTCGCGCACGTCCTCGAGGCCGATCAGTAAAGCCTTCTGGTCTACATGTTCTCGAGGTCTCGGCGCACCTCGTCGACCTCGACGGCTTCGACGGGCTCGAGGCCGAACTGGCGGATGCGGTCCTCGGCGTCCTGGCGCTCTTCGTTCAAGATCGAGGGCGGCTCGTCACGGGCCATCCGGGTGCGGAGGTCGTCCACGACGCGGGCGCGGAGCACGATCACGATCTCGCTCTGCGTCACCTGCGTTTGCCGGTAGGAGAACAGGTACTTGATGAGCGGGATGTCGCGCAGGATCGGGACGCCGCGGCGCTGGACCGACTCGTCCGTCGAGGTCAAGCCGCCGATGGCCGCCATCTCGTTCGAGATGAGGTTGACCCGCGTCGTCACGTCGTCCTTGAAGATGGAGCCCCCGGCCCCTGCCGACGACTTCTCGACTTTGACGGCGAGGTTGATAAACTCAACCGGTGGACCGTCTCTTTCGTCCACGAGCAGAGTCGGCGTCACGTTGATGATCGTGCCCGTCTGGATGTATTCCGTGATCGGGTTGCCCGAGAAGTCTCGGACGATGATCGGAATGTCCTGCCCGCTCTGCATCTGCCCTTGCTCCCCGCTCTGGACGACCGTGAACGGCGTCGCGATCGTCTGGCCGTAGCCCTGGGTCTCGAAATAGCGGAAGAGGTTTAGGATCGTGGTGAGTTGGACCCGGTCTGAGGACGCCTCTAGGAACCCGTCGAGAGCGTCGAAGAACGAGCCGGCGTTGACGAAGAACTGGGTCTGGGCTCCGACCCCGTTTTGCGCTCCAGCGCCTCCGCCCACGCCGCCTCCCGCGCCTGCACCGCCACCTACACCGCCACCGGCTTGAGCCGCGGCCTGGCCGAACAAGGTTCGCCAGTCGGTGCCCCGCTCCCGAGAGCGGTTCGTGTTGAGCTGGAAGATCACGGCGTCGACGCGGATCTCGCGGGTGTCTGCCGTTGCCGGAAGCTGCGCGATCGCGGCCTGCGTCGCCGCTGCGGTTGCGGCCTGGGCCGCCGCCTGTGAGGCTCCGATCTCGTCCGCTGCCATGCGGTCCGATGTCGTGGCGATCACGACGGGCTCCGTCACGATGAAGTAGCCGTCGGACTCGTTGAAGTCCAGACCTTGCCGGTCCAGGACGACCTCGAAGGCGTCGATAAAGTGAACGCCGCTCAGAGCGACGCCGATCGGGTCCGTCCGGTCCATCGGGTCCACGACGCGCTTGCCCGTCACGCGGGCGAAGGTCGGGTTGACGAGCCGGAAGAACTGGTTCATCGGCGTCGAGGACGGGAAGCTGACGAGCTCGTCCGGCGGGACGTAGCCGCGTACGACGCCGTCGCTGGCCCGCTGAGCGGAGGCCGTCGGCACGAGGGCCGGGACGAGGAGCACGGCGAACGCTGCGAGCAGGGCTGCCGCGCGGCAGAGAGTGTGGAACCGGGAGGTCATAGCGATTGGGGACTGCGGAGCGGTCAGGTCTAGTCGTGCGTCGGAACGCGTGGGAGTACGTTGGCGGGCTGGTAGGAGCCCTCTAGGGGCTCGGCGGAGTAGGTGCCGGCGGCGTCGGCCTCTGGTGTTCCTGGCGCTGGGGGAGCCTCTTCAAGAACCGGGCCGGGAGGGACACGACCTCCTGTGGAGGGCACCAGGACCTGATTGCCGATCGCTTGCCGGTACCGTTCTCCCGTCTCGAGGTCGATCTCGACACGTTCGCGGATCCCGCCGCGGTTGTAGTCGACCACGACGCGGCCATTCCTGGGATCGACCCCTCCGACGCGGCCGAGGTACACCCGGTCGCCCGGCTGCAGCTGGCGCAGTTCGCCGCCACGGTCGAACACGGCCGTCCGGCCGATGATGCTGACGAGTTGATCGGTTTCCGGCTCGACCAGGTCGTCGGTGTTTGGCGGCAGCGACTCGAGGATGAACGGGAAGAAGGGGTTGATCGCGGCGCGGCGCGCCGGGAAGGCCTCCGGCGGAGGCACCACCCCGTCCTCCGGGGCCGAAATCTCCGGGTCGGTACTAAAGAAGGCGTCGACGGCAAACGCGAACTCGGCGAGGATCACCTGCCGTCCGGGCCCTTCGGCGCCGGGGGCCGAAACCGTCGTGACGTCCTTCTTGACCGTGAGGTCGCGGACACGGTAGAGACCGCGGCTGTTCTCGACGTGCCAGATGAACGCGAACAGGCTTTCGAAGTAGGCCTGGCCAGTGACTTGGTACGTGTAGTACGAGGCCGCCGCGTCCGGCGTGATCCCGCTGAGCGACAAGTCGAACCGCTGAAAGCCGCGCGCAGAAAGCGCGTTGAGGTACGAGACCACGTCTGCCGACTCGAGGGACGTCGGGAGCACTTTGTAGCGAGTGTTCCAACGCGCGAGCGTCTCCTGGGCTTCCGATGAGGCCTGGGCCTCGAGGAGCATCAGAGATGCAACGTCGGCCTCACGCGCCTCGATGGCCTCGATCTCGGACTCGATGGCCGCAAGCTCCTCAGGCTGTTCTTTGACGGTCACGAAGTACCCCCCGCCCCCGGCAGCAGCCAAAAGGACGGAGAGCAAGAGGGTGTTGATGAGTTCGTTCGACATCGGTTTGGCCCGAAGGCAGCTGTGTCCGCCTAGAGGTCGTCGGTGGGAGGTGCGGCATCGAGGCCGTCGTCGTCTGGCGCGAGATCGTCGGCGACCTCGAGGGCGGCCTGCTCGCGCAGCACCCTCGTGACCTGTGGCAGCTCACGGGGCTGCGTGAACTGGACGCGGTACTGATAGACCGGGTACTCACGCAGGCTCTCGAACGTGACCTCTTGGATCGAGGCCGACAGCCGCTGCGCCAACCCGACCACGTTCGCCCGAGTCGTGGAGTAGCCGACGAGCTGGATGTCGTCTCCGACGGGAGTCCACTCCTCGATCCAGATGCCGCCGGTTTGGGCCGCGGCTCGCGTCGTGCGGAGCAGGGTCTGCGTCCACCGGTCGGTGTCGATCAGGACCGAATCGAGGGCGACCAGCGCCGAGGCCAGCGCGACTTGCCGCCCCTGCAAGCTGTCGATCCGGGCTTGAAGCTGGGGGCCCGACATCTGAGCCGCCGGCGGGAACTCCGCCAGTCGCTGCTCGGCCGCCGCGATCTCTCCCTCCTGCGACACGTATCGGTAGCTGAAGTAAAGGACCGTCAAGAACAGCGCCGCCGCGACGACGAGCGTGTGCCATCCGAAGGCCAGCGCGAAGGCGCGCTTCCGTTTGCGGAGGCTCGTTGGGAGCAGGTTCGCGCTCGCGAAGGGGCTCCCCTTCTGTTTGAGCTGATGTCCCGCGACGGCGACTCCGGCCGCCCCCACCAACATTGGAGCGAGCGGGCCGTAGGGACCGACCAGGCCCAACCGGGCCAGGCCCTCGCGGAGCGTTTCGACGCGCGCGTCGGGGTAGAACGCCGCGAACCCTTGGACGAGCTCTTTCTCGCGCTCCTCAGCGACCACGACCACGTTGTGGACCGTGCCGACGCCCTGGACGTCTTGCTGGAGAAGCACGCGGCTACAGATCGTGTCCGGCCCGTCGAAGGCCGTCACCGACTGCATCAGTTCGAAGTGCTGGATCTTGTCGCCTGACAGCAACAGGACCAACGTGTCCTCACCACCGACACGGACCACGGCGGTGTTCTCGTGCGGCTCGGGTGCGGACGTGGCGCCGACGAGCCCCACCAAGAGTGGGACCTCGGCCTCGAGGGTCCTGAACGCGACCTTGCGGTACGCGGACTGCTCGCGAAGCAACTCGATCGACTCCGTGACGGGCTCGCTCTGGGTCGGAGCGACCGCGAGATAGCGCCGTAGACCGTCCCGCGGCGTCATCTCCACGAAGGCGATGCGCTCGCGGACGTCGCCCACAAAGTCAGGAGTCTCGGGGAGCAGTTCCAGCAGACGATCCCGCTTGACTGGGCTCAAATCCGCTTTTTGCGCTTCGTCGTCCTTCTTCGACGTTTTCCCTTTCGACTTCTTGTCCGCCTTGGGCGGGACGAGAATGTCGGCGTAGGCCACGTCCGGCTCGTCGATTAGGAAGGCGATCGACGGGTTCTCGTACCCAGCTTGGGTGCACTCCTCGAGGATGTCGCGGAGCTCGAACACGATCGGCTGGGCTCTGCCGGCGACCTCGCCACCGTATGACGAGTCTTGGACCGCGTCCGTCGCGATCCCCATCCCCGCGAACTCAGCGCCAAAGTCGATCTCCCCCACCGCGCCGAACTGGATCGAGGGGTCGATGTCGTCGCCCTGTCCGACCTCGAAGCCGCCATCGTCATCGAGGACGTCGGGGCTCATGGCCCCCGTGCCAAACTGGCCTTCGGATCGGTTGCGGACGAACTGGCGGAGGGGTTCGTACCCTTCGCTCGTCGACTGGACTAACACGCCGTAGACACGGCTCGGTGTGATGTGGATGCCCAGCATGAGGGCGTCTTTCGAGCGTCTGCGAGGCGCTTTCTTGACCTTGACGGCGTCGGTTCCCGCAACGACCTGCGCCGTCTCGGCAGCCACGTCGTCGTCGGCCTCCGCGAACGAGACCTCGAGGCCGTCGTCCGCCGACGCCTCACCGTCTCCCGCTGGGAGCGCTGGCGCGTCGAACGTCGCGTTGACGTCGCCGGCCTCACGGCTCTCGAGGGACGCGGGGTCGCCGAACACGAGCCCCGGGTCGTCGAACGAAGCACCCGGGTCGTCGAACGAAGCACCCGGGTCGTCGAACGAAGCACCCGCGTCGCCGAAGAAGTCGGAGTCCGGCTCCGAGCCGGGCGCCCCGTCGGGGGACTCAGGAAAGATGAAGGAATCGCTCATGGGACCGTGGACGGGCAGATCGGCGCTACGCCGACTGCATCAGCTGTTGGAAGCGCCGCTTGTTGTTCGAGTACTGGAGCCCGATCTCGGGCGACACCTTGCGTTCGCGGACCAAGCGGAAGAGGTCCTGCTCGAGAGTGGTCATGCCTTGGCGGCTGCCTTCCCACATCATCTGGTAGATCTCGCCCGTGTTGTTGTTGAGGATCGCGGCCTTGACGGACGCCGTGACCCAGAGCACCTCTTTGGCGAGCACGCGGCCACCGCCCAGCTTGGGCGGGAGCTTCTGGGACACGACGCAGTTGAGCACGTCGGCCAAGCGGTTGCGCACGCGCTCCTGCTCGTGGGGTGGGTACTCCGCCACGATGCGGTCGATGGACTCGACGGCGCTGGCGGTGTGCAACGTCGAGAACACCTTGTGCCCCGTGTCAGCGGCCTCGATGGCCGAGTCGATCGTCTCGGGATCCCGCATCTCCCCGATCATGATGATGTCGGGGTCTTGACGGAGCGCTTGGCTCACGCCCATCTTGAAGCTCGGCACGTCCGGCCCCACCTCGCGGTGGCGGATGATGCAGCGCTGTGGGTGGTGGACGTACTCGAGGGGCTTCGCGACGATGACGATGTGTCCGTCGAAGTCGCGGTTGTTCGCGTCGATAATGGCGTCGAGCGTCGTGCTCTTGCCCGAGCCCGTCACGCCGGTGACGAGCGCGAGCCCGCTGCGGACGTTCGAGAACATCACGCCGCGCTCGATGACGGGGTGAAACCCCAGCGAGTCGAGCGGGCGGACTTCGTCGTTGATCGCACGGAGACAGACGCCCAGGTGCTGGTTGTCGTAGTACGTCGTGCAGCGAAAGCGGAGCTTGGCGCCCTCGTCGCCATCGAGCTGGTACGAGAAGTCGGCGGACTGGACGTTCCACAGGTCGTCCTGATTCCGCTCCGAGAGCAGGTTCAGGATCAGGATATCGGTCTCGTCGTGGCTCGCGACGCCCAGCTCGAAGTGCGGCGTCTTGTCCCCGTCGACGCGGTACCAAATACGGCCCAACGTGGCGGGGCCGCCCATGTCCAGGTCGGACGCACCCATCGGGTGCATCTTGGCCACGTACTGCTCGACGAACGCCCTCAGGTTCTCGCGCTGGTCAACGCGCAGGCGGCTGATCTGCTCGGCGTAAAACTTGAGCCGGTCCTCCCCGACCAAAAGCTTCGGCGCCGACCGTGCGATCTGGCGCACGAACGACGGGATCCGGAAGAAGCCGTCGCTGTCGAGCTCGCCGAGGGCGGGCTCGGCCTGGGCTGCGGGCGCCGAGGGAGGTGCCGGCATCGAGGGCGGCGGAGCGAACGACGGAGCGGCTGGAGTCGTGCCGACGCCCTGCGGCGGGGCTCCCCACGTCGGGGCAGCGGCAGGAGCCGCAGACGCGCCGGTGGAGAACGAGGTCGATGGTGGGGTCACAACGGTCTGAGAGGTCGAACGGCGGTCTGCAATCCCCGAGCCAGAGCCTCGTGCGGGGCTATCGGCCTCGAGGACGGCCTCCCGGCGACGCCGCACACGCGGTTTCGACCCATCCGTGGCACGTTTGGTAACCCGGGGCCGTAAAACGAACGTGGGCGGCCCCTTACGAGACCGCCCACGCGTTAGCCGACAAACACCTCGGTACTAGGAGCAGCCCTTCCCGATGTTGTTCTCGCCGCGAGTGTTGCCATTTCCACAGTCACCGCTTTATGCGCCGGCGATGCTCGCGGGAATGATCTCGACCATGATCACCTGGTCACTAAAGTCCGCCGGACGCCCCGTGTTACGGAGGTCGTGGAAGCCGTCCTGGCCAGGCTCGTCGTACACGCGGTACGAGCTGCGCGGGTTGTCGGGGTCCACGGCCTCGAGGACGGTGCGGACGTTGTCCGTCCAGCCGTCGCCGACGCCGTCGTTTCCGGGGCGATTGAAGCTACCCGTCCAGTCATAGCCAAACTTCTTGGTTGCCCACAGGCTCCGGTTCGGGTTTTCGTATTGGGGGTGCGTCGGAGCGAGGTTCCAGTCGTGGATGTCCTCGAAGGCGACACGCCACCGCTGGCCGTTGCTCGGGTCCGTCTCGACCATCGCCCACGGCCCCTCTTGGGGCTCGTCGAGCGAGACCGTCGAGCCGTCGAGGGCCCAGTGGACCCAGGCCCAGTCGCTCTCGAGGAACTGGTACGTCGCCATCGAGTCGGCGAGCACCTTCCACCCGTAGTACGGGTCCGGATCCGCTGTGTCGGGATCAGCAATCCCAGCGAGATCACGGGCTCCTCCGTAGCGGAGGTCCGGCCTCGAGTTGGGACGCGTGCCGTTGCCGCCGCAGCGGTTGTCGACACCGATCGCGAAGTTCATCTGGGTCCCAGCGGCAAGTTCGACCTCGAGGCCGACGTTCCGCTCTCCGTTCCGGTTCTTGCCAGGTGCGTAGACCATTTCGGGGAGCGGCTGGTCCTCCTCAGCGACACCGGGGAGCGTCCGCTTTAAGAAGATGGCGGAGCAGTAGCCGGCCTGCGAGTCCACGAACTGAATCCGCAGCAAGCCGCCTTCGCTCACACGGAGCACGCCGACGGTCTGCGACTCGTTGATCTCGTGATCGGCAGTGATGTCCTCACCACCAGCGTTGTACGTGAAGGTGCCACCGGCGTAGATGTCGACGCCGTTGCCGCCATCGTAGCTCGCCTCGGCGATGTAGGTGCCGTCCATCATGGACCCGGTACGGCGCGCGCAGGTCGCTTTGCCGTTGGCACACTTCTCCCCCTGTGGCATGTCAGCGCTGACGATGGGGTCGCCGAACGCGTTGATCGCGGCGTCGATGTCGGTACCGAAGCGGTGGACGTCGGCCGAGGCCGAGTTGAACGCGGACCGAGCGATCTCACGCGCGATCACGTCCGCTTGGTACTCGCCTTGAACGGCGGCCGACCGGACGTCGGTTTCTTGAGAGGTGAACAAGATCGTGCCCCCGGCTATGCCGGCGCTGAGCACGATTAAGAGAGCAACTTTTCCCATGGGTTTGGTGGGACTATGCCAGAGCGCAGTCCAGGTGATTAAAAGGGGCGGATTTCGATGGTAGTCGCCCAGTGCAGCCCGTTCTCAGGGATGATCCGAGCTCGGTGAAGCGGAAACAGAGTGGGCACGACGCTAAACTCAAGTCGCACGTAGTCGGCCTCCTCGACGTCGTCGTCAGCGACGACTTGGCTGTCACTGTCTCGAGGCTGAATCAGGAAGTGACGTAGACCGTGAGGCGAGCCGTATTCAGGCGTCTCGTCCCACACAGGCTCGCTACCTACCCAGACCTCGTTGGCCGTGTCGTACTCGCCACGACGTGCAGACCGAGTGATGTCGTACACCTGCATCGTGACATCGTCTGCAGGGGTGTCACCCTCGGTTACGACCACGCGCGTACTGTCGTCTTCGGCTAGTTCGTACAGGACTTCGACTCGCGTCGAGATGTCCGTCGACGTTGACCCGTCGTAGTAGTAGTACTCGAACCGGCGTGTGAACGTGCGGCCGTCGATGACCTCGGTCTCGATCTCGAAGCGGTCTCGGTCGCGTCCAAAGCGGGACCCCAGCTTGACGACGTCGTCCTCGAGCCACTCGCCGAACGCGAGCGCCTGTCCCTTCGCCTGGTGCACAGACTGACGCTCCATCGCCGCCTGGCGGCTCTGGATCTGCTGAGCGATCATCGCGAGGCCCAGCGTCGCAGCGACGAGGGTAGCGATGAGGTGGTCGAAGATGAACTGCATGGGGGATTTCTAGGTGGTCGGGAGTAGGGGTTTGGCTTGTATCGCCAGGTCCCTACTCGCCATCGCACTCGGGCCGGGTGGCAGCGTGGGCATCGACGGCGTCCTGCGCATCGACAGCGGCGGCCTGAGCCGCGTTGGCTGCGGCGGTAGCCCGGTCGATAGCAGTCAGTGCCTCGCCGGCGGCCGATTGTAACGTGTCGAAAGCGGACTGCGCGTCAGCGGCCTCGCGCTGGGCGTCCTCGAGGGCGGTCTCTGCCTGCGTTTTCGCAGCTTGAGCCGTCGAGAGAGCCGCTTGGGCGTCCGAGACAGCTTGGTCTACCCCGCCCGTCGCGTTCTGAGCGTCCTCGAGGACGGCCCGTGCGTCGGTGACGGCCTGGTTCGCCGGGGCGACGGCGTCGGAAGCGGAGTCGTAGGTCGATTGGGCATCGCCGAGGGCTGACGTCGCCGAGTCGAGGGCAGTCCGGGCGTCCGCTCGGGCATCGCGCGCCGCGTCGAGGGC
>NZ_JBARYR010000187.1:0-8320 GCF_049648075.1 Rubrivirga sp.
ACGAGCCGGGCGCGTTGTGGGCCGGGCTTCTCGAGCCGAGCCGCGTACCTCGCGTCGTGGATCCAGAAGACGGCTTGCTATGGTCTGCCAACTCGCGCGTCGTCTCGGACGAGAAGTACGCGGTGCTCGGGACCAGCAACTACGCCCACGGCGCCCGCGCCCGCCAGATCCGCGACGGCCTGCGCGCCCTCGAGGTGCCGATCTCGGAACGGGACCTGTTGGGCATCCAGCTCGACGACCGCGCCCTGTTCTACGCTCGGTGGCGCGACCTGCTTTTATCCGTCCTTGAGGACGCCGAGCCGATGCGCTCCATCGTCGACGGCTGGAGCGGCCGCGCCTCCCCCGACGACGCCGGCTACCGGCTGGTCCGTGACTTCCGCTCGTCGGTCGTCGAGCGTGTTCTTCCTCCCCTGCTCCGTCCGGCCTCGAGGACGGCGGGCCGCGACGTGGACATGCCCGCCCGCGACGAGACGCCTGTCTGGGCCATGATCACCGAGCGCCCGGGCCACCTGCTGCCCGACGGCTACGCGTCGTGGGACGACCTACTCGAACAGGCCGCGGCCGAGGTCGAGGCTGACCACCCCGTCCTCGAGGACGCGACGTGGGGCGCGTTCAACACGCTGCGCATGGAGCACCCGATGGCGTCTGCGATCCCCGGGATCGGTGACCGGCTCGTCATGCCGTCCGTGGCCCAGCCCGGCGACTCGCGGATGCCGCGCGTGTCCGGGCCGTCGTTCGGCGCGTCGCAGCGGATGGTGGTCTCGCCCGGTCACGAAGACCGAGGCATCTTCCACATGCCGGGCGGACAGGCCGGCCACTTTATGTCCCCATACTGGGGGGCCGGCCACGACGACTGGGTCGAAGGCCGGCCGAGCCCGTTCCTCCCCGGCGAGACCCGCTGGACCCTGACCCTGACTCCATGACCCGTTTTTTCGTGTTTGCACTCGCAGGTCTCGCCGCGTGCGCGCCCGACCCCTCCGAGGTCGCGCCTCAGCCACCGTCCGACGACGTCGACCGCGTTGTCGAAGAGGCGAGCTCCGTCCTCGAGGGCGTCGACCTCGACAGGGTCCGGATCGGGACGGACCTAGGCACTCCGACCGAGGTCATCACGTCGTCCGACGGCTCGATGGAGCTGGGCTTGACGGCCGACGTCCTGTTCCTCCGCCTTTCCGAGGAGGCCCGCAAGAACGTTTCGGAGGAGATCGACCGGGAGACCGAGAACGTCGAGGGGCTGGGAGGTCAGATCGCTCGAGCGGTCACCGACGCGGTAGAGGCGGGCCTGGGGATGGCGACCCAGATTCCACGGTCGGAGATCGAGGCGATCCGCGTCGAGGACGGCCGCATTGTGATCGCGATGGCGGACGGAGAGCCGTCGCCGTTCGCGCGCAGCAAGACCAACGACCGCCCGCTCCTGGAGTCCTTTGAGGCCGCGGACGCCCAGCGCCTCGCGGACGCGTTCTCAGACCTGTAGCCTGGCCTGGAGGTCGGGGCCTCGAGGTCGAGTTGCGGCAGGACCCGGACCCGAGCCGTGTCGGCACCCCGGCAGAGCCTCGGTCGGCACTCGACCTCGGTCCCGAGGGAGCCTGAGGTCACGCTCGGTCGCCCTCGAGGGCGACCGCCGGGACCTAGGTTTGTCGGCACCTAGATCACCCGACCGAATGTCCGCTCTTGCCTGGCGGCTCTCCCTTCTGGGAGCGCTCGCGCTCTCCCCTGTTTCGACACGGGCTCAAAACGTGTTCGGCAACCCGGACGGCGTCCTCGAGGGCGCAGGTTGGGCCGGGTTCACAGACGTGCGGTTTCTCGTCCACGCGACCATCATCCTGATCGTGGCCGCAGTCCTGAGCGCCGTGATCGCCTACCACCCGCGCACCCGGCAGCGCGTCGACAGCGTCGGGGAGGCCGAGGCGCCCAAGGTGTACCTGACGTACGGCATCGTCGGGGCTGTGATCGGGCTGATGGTGGTCCAGTACGGACTGGTCGTCGGGTTCGTGGTGTTCGGGATCGGCGGGCTGCTGCGGTTCCGCACGACGCTCGAGTCGGTCGCAGACACCGGCCGGCTCATCCTGGTCGCGTTGATCGGGCTCTCGTGCGGGATGGACCTCCCCCACCTAGCCGTCCTGACGACGGCGTTCGCGTTCGGCCTCATCTTCGTCCTCGAGCACCGCGTGACCGGGCAGCTCGTGGTCAAGAACCTGAAGGCCGCCACCCTCGAGGACGCGTCCGACGCGTACCGCGCATTGGTCGAGGAGCACGGCGAGGTGATCCGCCAAAACCGGAGCTACGGCAAAAAAGAGGTGTCGTTCATCTTCCGCGCCCCCAACCGGTTCGACCGGAGCGTCCTCGAGGGCCGTTTTCAGAACGAGATCCCCGACGGCCTGCGCGGGACCGTGGACTGGGAGCTCCATTAGATCAGCGGCGCTCCCACTTTGTCATCCTGAGCGAGCGAAGCGAGCCGAAGGATCTCTGGTGCGACGCTGTACCGCATCACACCGAGAGCCCCATCCGCGTCCTCGAGGTCGGCACCGATCCTTCGACTCCGGGCTGCGCCCTGCGCTCAGGATGACAGTGGGGACCGATCGAGACGTCCCAGAGAACTACGGCGTCTTCTTGCGCGCCCTCGAGCGCGGCTCCGGCCCGGCCTCGACGACCAGCGGCGCCGTCGCCGTCTGCCCACCCAGCGCGACCTCGAGGACGTACACGCCCGGGACGAGGTAGAACGCGCCCGTGTCCTCGCCAGCGTCGTGCTCGTCCCCTAGAGCGGAGTCGCTCACCAAGTCGTAGCGCATCAGGTTGAGGCCGGGTGAAGCGCCGTCCTCGAGGGTGCGAACGACTTGGCCGTCGGCATCCAAGACGCGGACGCGAGCCGTGCCCGTCGCCGTCGTCCAGTAGCCGACCTCGAGGGCGGGCTCGGGCGCGTCCGACCAAGTGTAGCCGATCGTTCCCCAGTCCGCGCGGTGCGTCGTGGTGTCGGGTGGGAAGACGTGCAACGTCCTCGAGGTCACGTCGGGTGTGAGCCGGGAGACGTGATCGAGGTCGGCGATCCAGATCGAACGTCCGTGCGTGCCGACGACCAAGTCGCGGTCTCGGGCCTGAACCACCACGTCGTGGACGGGCGCGTGCGGCATCGTCGGCCCCCAGGCGCCCGGCGCTGTCTCGGCCTCGAAGGGGCCGGCGCCCTCGATGGTGGATGCGCGTTGGCCGTGGAAGGCGGTGAACGTGGCGCCGCGGTCGAGGGAGATGTACAGGCCGCCGTCGGTCCCGACGTACATCGCGTCCGGGTTGTGCGGGTCTTCCTTGGCGACGTTGACCGGCTCGGCAGGAAGGTCGGTCCCGATGCGCTGCCACGTGCGGCCCAGGTCGTCCGAGGCGTAGACGTACGCGTCGAAGTGGTCCCAGCGGTAACCGTTGAGGGCGACCAGCAAGCGGTCACGACTGTGCGTCGAGAGCTCGACGCGGCTCACCCACAAGTCGGCAGGAAGCCCGGCCGAGCGGTCCTGCCAGGTTCGGCCGTCGTCCTCGGTCACCCAGACCTTTCCGTCGTCGGTGCCGACGGCCAGCAGTCCGAACTCGAGGTCGGACTCGTGGAACGAGCTCGCGGTCCCGTACGGCACGTCGCCGGGGATGCCGCCCTTCGTCAGGTCGGGCGAGATCTCGTCCCAGGTCTCGCCGCGGTCGAACGAGCGGTGGACGCGGTTCGAGGCGAGGTACAACACGTCCGGCAGGTGGCGGCTGAGCCAGATCGGCGTCTGCCAGTTGTAGCGGAACGGCCGCTCGCCGAGCTCGTGCTGCGGGACCGTCCGCTCGAGGTCGCCGCCGTCACGGTGCGTGCGGAAGTAGTTGCCGAACTGGAAGCCGGTGTAGACCGTCCCGTCGCGGTCGTCGACCTGGATGTGCATCCCGTCGCCACCGAGCAGGCGCCGGTACGGGTAGCGTCCCTCGGCCGTCCAGCCGACCGTCTGGCGGTAGGTGCTCGGCCCGACCCAGACGCCGTTGTCCTGCAGCCCGCCGTAGACGTTGTACGGCTCGGCGTTGTCCACCTGGACGCTGTAGAACTGGCCGACGGGGATCGTGTTGAGCTTGGTCCACGAGACGCCGCCGTCGAGCGTCGCGTTTAGGCCGCCGTCGTTGCCCGAGATCATCGCGCCCGGCCGCGTCGCGTCGAACCACAGGTCGTGGTGGTCGACGTGGACCTGGGGCGCATCAGCGCGCTGCCACGTCGCGCCGCCATCGACCGAGCCGACGAGCGGGACGCCCAAGACGAACAGCCGGTCCGGGTCGTGCGGGTCCACCCGGACGACGCCGAAGTAGTAGCCGTACGAGTAGAACAGGTCGTCGAGCGGCCCGTCGTGCGTCCGCGCCCACGTCCGCCCGCCGTCGGCGCTCCGGTACACCTCGGCGCCAACGACCGGCGTGTCGAACAGCTGGCGGTTGGCGTCGGCCAGAAACGCGACCAGGTCGGCCGGCTCGATGCGGCCGTCGCGCACGTCCTCGAGGACGGACTCGGCGGTATAGCTGAACGGGACGTTGTTGGCGTCCAAAAACGCGTTGAGGTCTTCTTGGGCGACCTCGAGGAACTGGTCGCGCGACATGGCTTGGATGGCGTCCGTGGTGAGCATCGGCGTGTCCATCTCCTCCGCAGGGCGCCGCGCCTGGTTGTCCACGACGGCGTACAGACGGCCGGAGGCGTGGGGTGCGAGCCCGATGCGGCCGACGGTGCCGCCGGTCGGGAAGCCGGAGCCCTCGACGGTCAGCCGTTGCCACGTCGCGCCGCCGTCTTGGCTGCCCCAGACGGCCGAGCCCGCCCCGCCCTCGACAAAGTCCCACGCGCGGCGCGAGCGCGTCCACGTCGAGGCCCACAGCCGGTCCGGGTCGTTCGGGTCGATCACGACCTCGATGGCGCCCGTGTCGTCGTCGACGTAGAGAACCTGGTCCCACGTGTCGCCGCCGTCGGTCGTGCGGTACAACCCGCGCTCGGGGTTCGGCGAGTAGAGGTGTCCGATGGCCGCCACCCAGGCGACGTCCGGGTCGTCCGGGTGCAGCGCGATCGCGCCGATGTGGTGCGACTCCTCGAGGCCGAGATGCTCCCACGTCGTGCCGCCGTTCGTCGACTTGTAGACGCCCGTCCCCGCGTACGACGACCTCGACGAGTTCGACTCTCCCGTCCCGACCCACAGCGTCGGCCCGTCGCCCTCGAGGTCGGTCCAGTCGACGGCCACGTCGCCGATGGTGATCGCGGGCATGTCGTCGAACAAGGGCGTGAAGCTCGAGCCGCCGTTCGTCGAGTGCCACAAGCCGCCGGACGCGTAGGCCACGACGATCTCGGACGGGTCGCCGGGCCGAGCCTCGACAGCCGTGACGCGGCCGGACATGACGGTCGGGCCGACGGACCGAAACGGCACCTCGGCGACGGGCGAGGCGTCCAGCATCTGGGCGCGCACGGCGGCGGCTTCGAAGCGCTCGGCGGCCGGCGTCGGAGGCACGGAGTTCTGAATCCGGTCCGTGACCATCGCTGGGCCAGGCGCCGCGACGGGCTGGGCCACCACCGACCCGCTAAAGACGACGAGGAGAAAAAACGCGCGCATCGAGGTCGAGAAAGAAGACGTCCGAAAGTAGCGGCTCGGCGCCGACCTCGAGGGCAACAGTCTCGGCCCCGATCCGTACGTTCCCGACCCCGCCCCCGAACGCCGTGTCCACCTCCGACCGCAAGACCGCCCGCCGCGGCCTCCGACTCGTCCAGGGCGACGCCGACGAGCTCGCCGACAACCCGAGCCGGCTCCGCGCCGTCATCCGCCGCGCCCAGACCCAGCTCCGCGAAGACCGGAGCCGCCTGGGCTCGCTCCGGGCCGACGTACCCCGCCTAGTCCGGCTCGGCCGCGCGATCGCCGCCGGCAATTACCGCCAGCTTCCCTGGAAGAGCATCTCGTTCGTCGCCGCCGGCTTGCTGTACTTCGTGACGCCGTTCGACCTGATCCCCGACTTTATCGTCGGCACGGGTTTCTTGGACGACGCCGTCGTGGTCGCCTACGTGATGAAGGCGATCCGCGACGACCTGGCCCGCTTCGAGGACTGGGAGCTGCAGAACGAGCCCGCCGACCCCGAGACGCTCAACCCGCCGTACTAGTGGCGCAGGCTGGTCCTCCCCCCGCGTTGCTGGCCGCCGCCGCGCTCAGCATCATGGGGCTCGCCCTGGTCATCTGGGCCGGCTTCGGCTCCGACGGCGACCGGTCGACGTTCCTGTACGTCGGCGCTGGGCTGTTCGTGATCTCGGCCATCCTGCAGTGGCGCTCGCGCACCTAGCCGGCCTCGAGGCCGCGAGCACGTTCGCATGACCCGGCCTCGAGTTCTGATCCTGGGCAACTCCGGCTCCGGGAAGACCACGATGGCACGGGCCTTGGCCGAGCTACACGGCGTGGACCACCTCGACCTCGACTTGGTCGCGTTCTCCGAGCCAGGTGTCCGTGCCGATTTCGAGGACAGCGCTGCCGCGATCCGAGCGTTCGACCTCGAGGCCGACGGGTGGGTCATCGAGGGCAGCTACGCGAGCCTGGCCGAGGTTGCGAGTCCGCTAGCGACGGAGTTCGTGTTTCTCAATCCCGGGGTCGAGACCTGCATCGCGCACGCCCGCGCTCGGCCGTGGGAACCCGAGAAGTACGACTCGAAGGCCGATCAAGACGCCGGCCTCGAGTTCTTGCTCGATTGGATCCGCAGTTACCCCGGCCGCGACGACGACTACGGACAGACCGCACACCGCACCGTGTTCGACGCCTTTACCGGCGACAAGCGCGAGGTGACGTCGTCCGACCTCGAGGGCTGAGGTCGGCGGATCGCGGGCCGACCTCGAGGTCGGACATGGAAAACGCCCGCCCCGGCGCGCGGCCAGAGCGGGCGTCCTCGAGGCCGAGACCGGTCTAGAGCTTGTAGAAGCGCTCCTCGACGATCTGACCGTCCTTCCAGGTCTGGACGGCAACCTGGTCGTACTTCTGGTCGCCGAAGTCAGCGTGCGTGAAGTCGAAGTGCCACTCGGTGAGCGCCTTGCTGTTGGCCTCGTCGACGACGCTCGACTTGACCTCGGCGCCGCGGAACTCGGTCAGGCCGTTGACGAAGACCTCCTCGTACTGGCGGTTGACGTCCTTGCCCTCGCGGGGCGGCTGGCCGGCGTCGATCATCACGACGTCCTCGGCGTAGTAGTCCTCGAAGGCGCCCAGGATGTCGCCCTGGAGGATGCGGTTGTTGAGGTCGTCGACCTTGGTTTTGAGATCGGACATGGGAAACGGTGTGGGTTAAGGGGAGCGATCGGTGCGATCGATCCAATATATTTGTTTGAACGACTATTGTTCCCGCTCGGCCTTCTCCCCCCACACGCACAGGTCGTACACCGGGCACCGGCCGCAGGTCGGGCGCCGCCAGGAGCAGCACTTCTGGCCGTGGAGCATGAACACCTCGTGGTGATCGTAGACCGTCTGGGCGTCCCAGCCACTCGGCACCAGCGCCGCCAACGCGTCGTGCGACGGGCCGACGGCCATCGACTCCGGGATGAGCCCCAGCCGCTGCGCGACGCGGTGGTGGTGGCTGTCGACGGGCAGCGCCGGCACGCGGAGCCTGCTGAACAAGAGGACCGCCGCGCTCGTCTTCGGGCCGACGCCTTTGATCTTCTGGAGCCATGGCCGCGCCCTCGAGGCCGGCCACCCGGCGAGTTCCTCGAGGCTCAGGCCGTCGGTCTCCGGCGCGTTGGAAATCGCCTCGAGGACGGCCTGCAGCCGGGGCGCCTTCTGCTCGGGCCAGGTGCACGTCGCGATGGCTTTCTCGACCTCGAGGACGTCGGCGTCGCGGACCTCCTCCCACGTCGGGAATCGCTCGCGGAGCGTGTCGTAAGCGCGCTTGCTGTCCTTGTTTTTCGTCCGGTGAGACAGCAGCGCCGAGACCAGTTCGCTCAGCGGGTCCTTGGTCGAGAAGTAGTCGATCGGGCACTCGTACTCCTGGCACAGCCGCTCGTGGACGAGGAGCGCCTTGTCTTTGAGCGCCGCGGGCCGGTCGGCCTCGAGGTCGGGGTTGGAGGAGAAGAGGTCCATCCCTCAAGGACGCCTCTGGCCGAGCGCGGTTGAGCGCGCCGCGGGTTTCGGGCGCCTCCCCACGACATGAGGGTCGCCCTCGAGGCCGGTAGCTTGCGTCTCCCCCGCTCTGACCTCGATGCCTACGGTCCGCCGCGTCCCGTCCTCCGTCGTCCGCCCCCTCCGCACCGAGATCCTGCGCCCCGGCTGGACCGACCGGTCCGCGACGTACGACCAAGACGACACGGTCGCCGTCCACGTCGCGGCCTTCC
>NZ_JBARYR010000188.1:0-3030 GCF_049648075.1 Rubrivirga sp.
CGCTCTCTCTGGTGGGACGAACGGACGGGACGCTGGCGACCGTCGGCTGGCGGACGGCGTTGGCGGGGACGCTCGACGTATGCGCCTCGCTCGCCGGCGCCCACGCGGCTCGCCTCAAGGTCGTCGCGGAGCGCGAAGGCGACGCCTTGCGAGCCGTCCTGATGGCCGCCCGGTTCGGCAACGGTGCGTACGCCCAGACCTCGATCCGTTTTTCGGACACCCTCGAGGACGACGAGGTCCGCCTCTACGCCTCGAGGCCGGGCGCCCGGCTCGAGGCGCGGTCGCTCGCCGCCCCGTTTGGAGAGGATGGCGACCCAGCGCTCACATCCGACCTCGAGGTCGCGGAGGTGACGGCGTTCGCTCAGGCTATCGCCGCGGGTGACCGAGCGCCGTTCTCGCTCGACCACGCCTTGGTGGCGATGCGACTGACCGAGCAGGCGAGGGAGAAGCTGCGCTAGCCGACCTCGAGGTCGAAGCGTTCCTCGGCATCGCATTGCCTGCCGCGATGCCCCACCGGCCTCGAGGACGCGGCATCGCCGGATCCGCTCGGTCCGACCTCGAGATCGGCTCTTCTCCTCCGCACTTCCGCACCTCTTCGCGCATTCCCTCCCCATCCTCTACCGACCACCGTTGACGCGGCCCGCTCCGACCGCCACCTTGCCCACTGTGACCGTCTCCCTTCCCTTCGAGCCCATCCTGCGCCGCGTCGGCCTCGAGGCCGATCGGTTGGGGCTGGACGCGTACGCCGTCGGCGGCGCGGTGCGGGATGCACTCCTAGGACGCGAGACGACCGACCTCGATGTCGTCGCGGTCGGGCCGGGCTCGGGGATCGCGTTGGCCCAGGCGACCTCGAAGGCGCTCGGTGTCAAGAAACCGGCCGTCTACGAAGCGTTTGGAACGGCGGCCGTGACCGTCCCCGAGAAGCGGCTCCGAGCCATGGGCCTTGAGGGCGTGCTGCCGAAGAGCCTCGTCCTCGAGTTCGTCGGCGCACGGCGCGAGAGCTACCGGGCCGAGAGCCGCAAGCCGATCGTCGAAGACGGGACGATGGACGACGACCTGGCGCGGCGCGACTTCACGGTCAACGCGCTCGCGGCGTCGCTCAACGACGACTCGTTCGGCACCGTCTTGGACAACTACGACGGGCTCGCCGACCTCGAAGGCAGGGTCCTGCGCACGCCGCTCGAGCCCGGCGTCACCTTCGAGGACGACCCGCTACGGATGCTACGCGCCGCCCGGTTCGCCGCTCAACTCGGCTTCGAGGTCGCACCCGACGCCGTCGACGCGATGACGGCGCAGGCGGACCGAATCAAAATCGTGAGCCCGGAGCGGATCACGGACGAGTTGGGCAAGCTCCTGGCCGCGCCAGTCCCGTCGACCGGGCTTGGCTTGTTGTTTCGGACGGGCATCTTGGAGCACATCGTCCCCGAGGTCACGGCGTTGGCCGGCGTCGAGGAGGTCGGAGGCCGAGCCCACAAGGACAACTTCTGGCACACCCTCGAGGTCGTCGACAACCTGGCGCATTTGCAGCGCGGCGTCGGCGTGGGCGACCGGGCGGACGGCTACGACCTGTGGCTCCGGTGGGCGGCGCTGTTGCACGACGTCGGCAAGGTGGTGACCAAGCGCTACGAGCGCGGGACCGGCTGGACGTTCCACGGACACGAGGACGTCGGGCCGCGAAAGATCATCCCCGAGGTGTTCCGCCGGCTCCGGCTGCCGCTCGGCGACCCGCTCGACTTCGTCCAGACCGTCGTCCGGCTCCACCACCGCCCCGCCGCGCTCGTCGACTCCGACGTGACGGACTCGGCCGTCCGCCGCCTGCTGATGGACGCCGGCGACGACATCGAGGACCTGATGCTGTTGGTCCGCGCCGACGTGACGAGCAAGAACGCGCGCCGCGTGCGCAAGTACCTCGCGGGCTTCGACCGGGTCGAGAAACGGTTCGTCGAGGTCGAGGAGCGCGACCAGATGCGGAACTGGCAGCCGCCGGTCTCGGGCGACGAGATCAAGCAGAAGCTGGGCTTGGACGAAGGGATCGCGGTCGGGATGCTCAAAGAGTGGGTCCGCGAGGCCGTCCTCGAGGGCGAGGTCCCCAACGAGCACGACCCGGCGTGGGTCTACGTCCTGGACCGGCAGGCCGAGGCGGTCCGGCGCGGGGGGCTGTTCGAGAGCGTCGTCCGGTCGCTGTCGGGGCCGCAGAAGCGGGCCATCGGCGCCGTCAAGGACGCGCTGTTCTGGGGCGATGTGCCGGAAGGCGCCCTCGAGGTCGCGACGTTCCTCGAGGCCGTGGTCGCGGAGGCGCTGGACGGAGCGCCCGACGGATGAGCGACCGAGCTTGCTCTCCGGGCTACGCCGCCCTTATCCCTCCCTGCGGAGGCGCTGACAAGGAGAGCCTTTTACAATCGGGCGTGATCCCCCACGAGCCATCCCCGCGCAGGCGGGGATCCATACAGTGTCGCTCGCGGCCTCGAGGTCGGACTCAACGCTGAAACCCCTCACCCTGTCCCTCCCCACGGGGAGAGGGGACCTTGTAGGAACAACCGATGGCGGCCAGCCCCTCCCCACACTCGCGCCGTCCTAGAGAACGCACGCACGCCCTGATGCTCCGACTCTGGCCGCTCGCGGCCCTCCTTCTATCCGTCGCCGCTCACGCGCAGCCCGCGACCTATACCCTCGAAGTCGCCGTCACCGACGAGCACTCCGGAGCCCCGCTGCCCGGAGCGACCGTCGTCCTCGAAGGCGCCGAGATCGGCACGTCGACGAATGCCGAGGGGCGCGCCGTCCTCGAGGACGTGCCTGGCGGAGCAGCCGTGGTGGTGGTGTCGTTCGTGGGCTTCGAGACGGCGCGAGTCGGGACCCCGGTTCCGCGGGACGGTCCGCTCGAGGTCGCCCTCGAGGACGACGAGGAGGCCCTCGAGGACGTGGTCGTGGACGCGACGCGGACGAGCCGCACCATCGCCGCGCTCCCGACGCGCATCGAGGTCATCGCCGGCGAAGAGATCGACGAGAAGGTGTCGATGGAGCCGTCGAACA
>NZ_JBARYR010000189.1:0-3977 GCF_049648075.1 Rubrivirga sp.
GGCGTTGGTCGTCGCGAGCGACGGGGCGGATGCGCCCTCGTCGGGCGTCGTGTTGGTTGTGTCTGCCATAAAGGAGAGTCGTCGTCCGATCCCGAGTGCGGGGAGAGGCGACCGGACGTCGCGTGGATTTTGGTGGTGAAACAAGCGCTCGGGGCGGTGCCTCTCTCCGGCCAAGCCGGTGCAGCACCCTGAGCGGGAACGATGAGCGCGGGGTGCGCTCTGGAGCGGCTATCCGCTCCGGCCCCCGGCGCGGCGTACCGCATCGAGGACGAGGTCGACCTGTTGGTCGATGGTCAGTGCCGTCGTGTCGAGCGTGACGGCGTCGTCGGCCGCACGGAGGGGCGAGATCGCCCGGTCCTGGTCGCGCGCGTCGCGCGCAGCCAGCTCGCCTCGGACCGTCTGGAACGCCTCGGCGTCACGATCCGATCCGTCACCCGAGAAGTCCGCTAGGCGGCGCTGGGCTCGGGCGTCGAGGTCGGCAACGAGAAAGAACTTGACGGCGGCGTCGGGGAAAACGACGGTGCCGATGTCGCGGCCCTCGACCACCACGCCGACGCCCTCGGGCTGATCGCTGGCGACGCGCCGCTGCAAGGCGACCATCGCGTCACGGACCGGGCCGAGAGCGCTCGCACGCGAGGCCGCTTCCGCAGCGTCGGGCGTCCGGACCCGATCGGTCACATCGTCCCCGTCGAGGGCGACATGAACACGGTCGGGACCGGGGCTCAGGTGAACGTCGAGGTCGGGGACCAGTGACTTGGCGGCCGAGTCCGTAAACGGGAGGCCGCGGTCGCGAAACGCGAGGCCGACCGCCCGGTACATGGCCCCGGTGTCGAGGTAGAGCCACCCGAGACGCTCCGCCACTCGCCGCGCAGTCGTGCTTTTCCCGGACCCGGCGGGTCCGTCAATCGCGACGATCACAGGCAGTGTTGGTGCTCAAGAGAGCCCGTCAGTATAGGGACGGGGCACGCCGTTTCGACCTCGAGGACGTGAGGAAGGCGTGAGGGCAGGCGGAATGAGACGTGTGCCGGGCCTCGCCACTCGTCCTCGAGGGCGCGTGCTCAGTCCGAGCCTCGAGGTCGGCAACGGGACGTCGACCTCGAGGACGCTGCTGCCTCGAGCAACAGAAGACCGGCCCACTTCGGACCGCCTGGCCGAGCATCCCCCGCCGCGGCTTTCGATAAAGGCCCGTCGCCATCCCGCCCTCGAGGTCGCGGGATCGCGACGTCCTCGAGAGCGGGATCGCGGCGTGTGACCTCGAGGGCGGCTACCGCACGGCCATCAGCTCCATGTCGGCCAGGTTCTCCGCGAAGTACTCCGTGAGCAACGTGAACAGGTGGAGCCGCGTCGCGCCGCCGTAGATCCCGTGGTTGCGGCCGGGGTAGATCATCAGGTCGAACTGCTTGTTCTCGGCCTGGAGCGCGTCGACCATCGCCATCGTGTTCTGGACGTGGACGTTGTCGTCGGCGTCGCCGTGGATGATGAGCAGGTCCTGGTCGTCGGCCAAGTTGGCCGCGTAGGTCGTCGGCGAGCCCAGGTCGTAGCCCTCCGGGTTCTTCTGGGGCGTGGACAGGTAGCGCTCGGTGTAGATCGTGTCGTACTGGCGCCACGACGTGACCGGCGCGACGGCGACGCCCGTCTTGAAGGTCTCGGGTCCGTCGCCGTAGGTCATCGCGAGGAGGGACAGGTAGCCGCCGTAGCTCCAGCCCCAGATGCCCATCCGGTCGGCGTCGACGAAGTCCATCGCGCCAAAGTGCTGGGCGGCTGCGATCTGGTCCTCGGCCTCGAGGATGCCGAGCCGGTTCTGGGTCACCGTCTTGAACGCCTTGCCGCGCCCGCCCGTCCCGCGGTTATCGACGCCTGCGACCAGGATGCCATAGGTATCGGCGAGGTAGTGGTGCCACAGCCGCTCGGTCCCGGCCCAGCTGTTGCGGACCTCCTGGCTGCCGGGTCCACCGTAGGTGTGGACTAACAGCGCGTACTCACGGCTTGGGTCGAAGTCGCGCGGCTTGACGAGGTACGCGTTGAGGTCCGTCCCGTCGGCGGCCGGCACCGTCATGAACTCGGCGGCCGGCAGGTCATAGGCCGCGATCCGCGCCTCGAGGTCGGCGTTGTCGACCAGGACCTCGATGCGCTCGCCCGTTCCGCGATACAGCGTCGTCGTGGCCGGGCTCGTCGAGGTCGAGTAGGTGTCGACGAAGTAGTCGTAGTCGCGGCTTAGGTCCACGCTGTGCCAGCCGGCGCCCGTCGTCAAGCGCTGGGGCGCGCCGCCCTCGAGGTCGACGCGGTACAGGTGCCGCTCCATCGGCGACTCGGCCGTCGTGGTGACGTAGGCGGCGCCTTCCGCTTCGTCGACGCCGTGGAAGTCGGTCACGTCGAAGGCGCCGGACGTGATCTGGCGGAGGTACGTGCCGTCGTTTTGGTAGAGGTAGAGGTGGCTGTAGCCGTCGCGGTCGCTGCGCCACACGAAGTGGTCGCCGTCCTGGAGGTAGGTGATGGTCCCGGTGGACAGGTCCGAGAATCCGGTCTCGACCTCGATGTAGCTGTCGTTCTCCTCCTCGAGGACTTGGGCGATGCTGCCGGACCCCGGATCGCCGTAGAGCAGGTCTGCGTGGTTCTGGTCGCGGTTGAGGCGCAGCATCCAGACGTCCGAGGAGCCGTCCTCGAGGTCGGGGGTCCACCCCATCGAGGCGATGTACTCGGTCTCGTCGCCGCCCTCGAACCAGGTGTCGGTGTCGAAGAACGTCGTCTCGCCGGTCGCGACCTCGACGACGCCGACGCGGATCTCGGCGTTCGTCTCGCCGGCCTTGGGGTAGCGGAACGTGAACTGGTCGGGGTAGAGCGTCCGGTAGTCCTGCATCGTGAAGTCGCGCGTGCCGGACTCGTCGAGCTGGAAGAAGGCGATGTAGCGGCCGTCGGGGCTCCAGCGGAACCCGTCGCGCAGGCCGAACTCCTCCTCGTAGACCCAGTCGAACGTGCCGTTGATGACGCCGCCGTCGGTCCCGTTTGTCGTGAGCGCCCGCTCCTCGCCCGTCGCCACGTCGACGACGTAGAGGTTGCGGTCGCGGACGAAGGCGACGTGCTCGGCGTCGGCGTCGAACTTGGCGAACATCTGCAGGCCGTCTGCGCGGTCGGCGACCGGCGTGACGGTCTCGGCCTCGAGGTCGTAGACGTAGTAGTAGCCCTTGGTGTTGAGGCGCCAGACGCGCTCGGAGTCGGTGTAGAGGAGCGCCTTGGTGCCGTCGGCGGAGTAGGCGTAGTCCTCGATCTGGACCAGGCCGTCGGCGTCGGAGCGGGACAGGTTGGCGCCGTCGATCAACGTCCGGGTCTGGCCCGTCGTGAGGTCACGCTCGACCAGGCTCGAGGTCCCCGCCTCGCGGTCGGCCTCGACGTAGAGCAGACGCGCGCCGCTGTCGGTCCACCGGCCGCCCTGGAACCGCTCGCCGAAAAACTCGGGGCTCGCAAACAGCGTCTCGAGCGTCAAGGTCTTGGCCGGTACACGGTCGGTGACCATCGCCGGTCCGGGCGCCGGAACGGGCGTCTGGGCCTGGGACGTGAGCGTAGGCTGCGAGGCGCACCCGGCGACGAAGAGGGCGAGCGCGGCGAGGCGGTACGAGGAACGCATAAGGCGGACAGATCGAGGCGGCAGGTGGCACAAACGGAGCCGAGGGAACGGAAAGTACCCCCGAGGACCTCCCGTCCTCGAGGGCGACCGCTACACCGGCAGCGTCATCCGGAACGTCGACCCTGCGCCCACCTCGCTCTCGACCTCGAGGGCGCCGCCATGCGCCACCGCGACCGCACGGGCGATCGCGAGTCCAAGTCCGGTCCCCTTCCCCCTCGTCCGGGCACCGCCTCCTCGGTAGTAGCGCTCGAAGACGTGAGGCAGCACGTCTGACGCGATCCCGTCGCCCGTGTCCCTCACCTCGAGGACGACACTCGTATCCGTCCTCGAGGCCGAAAAGCGGACCGTCCCACCC
>NZ_JBARYR010000190.1:0-2953 GCF_049648075.1 Rubrivirga sp.
CGATGCCGCACCCTCTCCGCTGGATCGACGAGACGGTGACGAGCGCGGCCCCCAGGATCCGCGAGCGCGCCGCCGTTGCGCTCCGAGACCTGGTCGCCCACGTCGACGCCGGCGGCCTCGACGTGAACCTGTACGTCGAGAGCGGCAAGGCTGTCCCGACCGTGGTCAAGGTCGCCGAGGTGCTCGGGTCCGATCTGGTCGTGGTCGGCCCCCACGACGAGCGTCCGGTGTTCGACCGCCTGCTAGGGAGCGTCGCCGAGGGCGTCGCGCGGCGATCCTCGTGCCCGGTCCTCGTCGCTCGCCGGACGGCTGACCCCGACGCGCCGGTCCCATCGGTGGCGCCCGGCGCGTACCTCGTTCGTCAGGGTGACAACCCCGACGACGCGCCGGAGGCTGCCTAGACGTCGGGCCGGTGTGGGGGCCACCCCGGCACGCCGTGCCGGTAACGGAGCGCCCCGGCCAACGGGCGCACCCCGCGAGAACACGCCGCCTCGGGCGAGACCCTAGGACAGACCCACTGATCCACCTGCCATGCGTGTGCTCCTCCTCGTCTTGCTCTCGGCCGCCGTCGCGGCCCAGACGCCCGCGCGCATCGAGGGCGAGCAGTCCGACCTCGACGCGTTCGTCGGCGAATGGGTCGGAGGCTACACCTGCGCTGGCACTGGTCGACACGGGACCATCGTATTCCGCCTCGCGGCCGGCGACGACTCGCTCCGCGCCGCCGTCCTGATGGTCCCGCGACCTACCGAGGATGACCTCGTGCCCGACGCCGTCCCGCTCGCCGTCCATTACGTCTCCGTCGAGGGGCGCGCGTTTCAGGGCAGCCTGGAGCGCTACGATGACCCGGAGCACGGCGTCCCGCTCGAGACCGAGTTCGGCGGAATGATCGATCGCGACGGCCACATCGAGGGCTACTTCCGTGGCAGCGGCACCCGCGTCGATACGGTCCCGCTCTGCGGCCGGTGGTGGGCCACCCGCACCGTCGACCGGCAGGCCACCCGAGCCCCCCGGCCATGACACGTCCCCAGACTATCGTCGCGGCCATCGACTTCTCGACACCCTCCAAAGTCTCCCTCACCCTTGCCGCCGATCTCGCTGAGCGGGCCGGCGCCGTGCTCCACCTCGTCCACGCCGACGTCCTGTTCCGGTCCGGTACCGCCGAGGTCCCCGACGCCACGCCCTCGGCGACGCTCCGGCTCCAGCTCGAGCGGTTCGCGGCCGACGCGTTGGGCCCGGACGGCGCAGAGATCGCCGTTGTCCGCGACGTGGCGCCTGCTGCGGCCATCCTCCGCCACGTCAGTGAGGTCGACGCCGACCTCGTGGTGGTCGGGACGCACGGCAGGAGCGGGGTCACTCGACTGCTGCTGGGGAGCGTTGCCGAGGCCGTTGTGGCCGTAGCGCCGTGCCCCGTTCTGAGTGTTCCGGGCGAAGCGGTCGGTCTCTCTCCCTCGCCCGACGCTCCCGTCCTGGTCGCCGTCGACTTCTCGGAGCGGAGCCGGGCCGTGCTCGCCGCTGGTCGCGCGCTCGCGGAGCTCTACGGCGCGCCCGTTGAACTCGTCCACGTCGTCCGCGGCGCAGGGCCTTATCCGCCATTCGCGCCTGAGCTCCTCTCGGTCACGGACGTCGACCCCGGGAAGGCAGGGCTCGTTCGTGAACGGCTCCGCCGGTTCGCAGGCGGCGCTACCGACGCGCCACCCGCCGAGTGCCACCTCGCCTACGGTACACCGTCGCGAGTCGTGCCCGCCCTCGCCGTCGAGCGGGGCGTCGGCGCGATCGTGATGGGGACGCACGGGCGAACGGGCTTGGCGCGGATCATCGGGAGCGTCGCCGAGGCCACCCTCCATCGCGCCCCGTGCCCAGTTCTGACGCTCAAAGAGGTCGAGCGACTCGGCGGCCCATCTATCCCTGTCCGCTCGGCTCTCGCCTCCTGACCCTCCAGCCCTTAGACCCATGCTCGACGTCCGGACCGTCCTGTTCCCGACCGACGACAGCGACGTCGCCCAGGCCGCCCGCTCGGTGGCCAACGCCTGGGCGCAGCGATACGGGGCGACGCTCCACGTGCTCCGTGTCGAGATTGTCCCGCCGGCCGGCGACCTCCGCTTCGACCCGATGACCACAGGGGACGTCCGCACGGGCGAGGTCGTCGAGGCCCACAGGAGGTTCCCTACCGCACCCGGAGCCATCCTCGGCTATGCCCGAGAGATCGGGGCCGACTTGGTCGTGATAGGCACGCACGGCCGCACGGGTTGGAACCGGCTCTCCCTCGGGTCGACGGCCGAGTCTGTCCTTCGCCAGTCGCCGTGCCCCGTCATCACCGTCGGCCCCGAGGCCGACGTCGCGGCGTCTGGGCCGGTGCTCGCCCCTCTCGCATTCGAGTCGTCGTCGGACCTCGCGCTAGAGACGGCCGTCGCGCTCGCGGCCGACCTGGGCACGTCGGTCGTCGCGCTCCACGTCGTCGAGCCGGTCGAGATCCCCCTCCCCTACATGATGGCCCTCCCGCCGGTCCGCGGGGCCGACCTCGAGGCTCGCGTGTCTGTCGCCCTCGGCCGCTGGATCGAGGGCGTCGCCAGGGACTCCACGCCGACCGAGGTCGAGATCCGCCACGGCAACGCGGCGCACCAGATCAACGAGGTGGCCGAGAAGGTCGGCGCCGGCGTCATCGTTCAGGCCAGCCATGGCCGACGTGGTATGGGCCGGTGGCTGCTCGGGAGCGTGGCTGAGGTGGTCGCGCGGCGAGCCCCGTGTCCGGTGTTGACGCTTCGGGCGGACGCCCGCCAGATCGCGGATCGAGAGGTCTTGCTCGCTGTGCCCCGCGCCGACTGGCCCGACCTGTTCGACGCCCTCTCGCGCCGCGCGGGAGCGGCGCGCCACCACGTGTCGGTCGAGGTCGTCTCGCCTGACGCCGAGGGCGTGGTGTTCCGCGACGTGCCGCTCGTCGGCCTCACCTACGACC
>NZ_JBARYR010000191.1:0-13841 GCF_049648075.1 Rubrivirga sp.
GTACATCGGCGCGGGCTCGGAGAGATGGGCCGTCACGAGCCCGACCCCAACGCCTCCCTCGAGGGCGAGCCAGATGCGGCTCGCGGGGCTGCGCGTCCAGTCGCGGAAGCTGGTCGTCCACCTCGAGGCCGCGTCGTCCGACATCCGGTAGCGGGCGTCTAGCGCCTCGTGCTCCCGGTGGAGCGCTTGCCACAGCGGGAGTGCGATCGGAAGGTCTGACGAGCGCGCGAGGCGGACCGAGATCATGCCTCGACGCGCTCCTGGACCCGGCCCTGGGCGTGAAGCAGCTGGGCGTTCAGGATCGCGCAGCCCGCGGCCCCCCGGACCGTGTTGTGACTTAGGACGACGAACTTGACGCCGCGCCCGTCGCTCGCCATCGCTGGACACGCCTGGACGCGCCCGACCGTCGCCGTCATGCCGTCGCCGGCGTTGACATGGGTGCGGGGCTGCGGCGCCGCCGGGTCGTCGGTGACGACGAGGGGGGCCGGCAGGTCCGTGGTGAACGTCAGGTCCTCGAGGGGACTCCGCCACGAGCGCATCGCCTCGGCCGCCTGCTCCGGGGTTGTCGGCGTCTTGAGCCGGACCGAGACGGCCTCGAAGTGTCCGTCCACGACCGGCACGCGGTTGCACTGCGCCGAGACCACCAGGTCGGCGTCGCGGACGCCGTCGTCCTCGAGGACGCCAAGGATCTTGAGCGTCTCGGTCGCCATCTTGTCCTCTTCCCCGCCGATGTGCGGGACGACGTTGCCCAAGGCGTCGAGCGACGCGACGCCCGGGTAGCCGGCCCCGCTCAGCGCCTGCATCGTGACGACGTGGACGGCCTCGACGCCGAACGCGTCGTGCAACGGCCGCAGCGCCATCACCAGCCCGATGGTCGAGCAGTTGGGGTTGGTCACGATAAACCCGTCCGAGCCCCAGTCCTGGCGGTCGATCAGCGCCACGTGGTCCGGGTTGATTTCGGGGACCAAGAGCGGGACCGTCGGGTCCATGCGCCAGTTGCGGGCGTTCGACACGACCGCGTAGCCACGGCGCGCCCAGTCCGCCTCGACGTCGCCGGCGACGCTCGCATCGAGCCCGGAAAACACGACCTCGCAGTCCGGCGACGCGTGGACGTCTTGGACGACGAGGTCCCCGATGATCGGGTCGAGCGTTTCGGCCTGGAGCCAGCGCGCGGCCTCGCGGTACGGCTTCCCCGCCGAGCGCTCCGACGCGACGACGGACACGACCTCGAACAACGGGTGGCGGCTCAGGAGCCGGACGAACGTCTGACCGACGGCGCCGGTAGCACCCAGGATGGCAGCTCGAATCATAGGATCAGCGGGTGGGGCGGGAAAGATGATCTCTGACGACGCGAGACGCCGCGACCTCGAGGTCGGCTCCCGCCTCTTCGCTTGTTCTCCTCCCGTCCACGTCCAACGGCCGAAGAGCGTCCTCGAGGACGCCGGTAGCTTCCGGCGTACCACTGCCTCGGAACATGGCCCAGTTGATCGACGGGAAAGCCATCGCCGCCGCCGTTCGCGCGGACGTCGCGGGCGGTGCCGCCGCCTTCCTCGAGGACGCCGGCCGCAAGCCCGGACTGCGCGTCGTGCTGATCGGCGAGCACCCGGCCAGCCAGTCCTACGTCCGAGCCAAGGCCCGAGCAGCAGGAGAAGCCGGCATCGAGGCCGAGACGCTGCGCCGTCCGGCCGATCTGTCGCAGGACGATCTCCTGACGCTCATCGCAGACCTCAACGCCGACCCCGCCGTCGACGGCATCCTGGTCCAGCTTCCTCTCCCGGACCAGATCGACGAGACGGCCGTGATCCGGGCCATCGACCCGGCGAAGGACGTCGACGGGTTCCACCCCGAGAACGTCGGCAAGCTCGTTCTGGGCGAGGAGACACTCGAGCCGTGCACGCCGGCCGGGATCGTCGAGATGCTGCGGCGGAGCGGCGTTGAGACGAGCGGCGCTCACACGGTCGTGGTCGGTCGGAGCAACATCGTCGGCAAGCCGATGGCGAGCCTGATGCTGCGCCGCGGGATCGACTCGACGGTCACGGTCTGCCACAGCCGCACGCGCGACCTGCCGTCGATCACGCGCCAGGCCGACATCTTGGTCGCCGCCATCGGCCGCCCGGAGTTCGTCACCGCCGACATGGTCAAGTCCGGTGCGACCGTGATCGACGTCGGGATCAACCGCGTCGAGGACGAGACGCGCGAGCGCGGCTACCGGCTGGTCGGCGACGTCGCGTTCGACGCCGTCCTCGAGGTCGCAGGCGCGATCACGCCTGTCCCCGGAGGCGTCGGACCGATGACGATCGCGATGTTGCTTCAGAACACCCTCCAAGCCGCTCGGCGCCGAGGCTAACCGTGCAGCTCGACCTCGACTCTTTCACCCTCGATTCGCTCCGCCTGGACTCGCTGCGCGTCGATTCGCTGCGTGCGGACTCGCTGCGTGCGGACTCGGCCTCGATAGCGGCGGACTCGTCCGTGGTCGACGCGACGAGGGGGGCCGGCGCGCTCGCCACCGAGGCGGAGCGAGCCGCCGACGCCGTGACGGAAGGCCAGTTCAGCGAGGCGGGCGGGATCATCGCTGACGCGTTGGGAGAGTTCGTCTTGACCAGCCTACTCCCGGCGCTCGTCGTGGCCTCGATCTTCTGGGTCATACTGCGCGTCACTCAGAGGGTCCTACGCGGAGCACTGGGCCGTTCCAGTCGGATCGACGCCGGCGTCCAGCAGCTTCTGCTGCGGCTAGCGAGAGTCGTCGTAATCGCTTTCGCGACGGTCACGGTCGTCGACCAGCTTGGGATCAACATCACTGCGTTTGTTGCTGGCCTCGGCATTGCTGGCATCGCCATCGGATTCGCGGCGCAGGACACGGTTCAAAACCTGATCGCGGGCGTCACCATCCTGCTCGACCGACCATTCCAGGTCGGCGACAACATCGAACTGCACGACACCTTCGGGACCGTCGAGGAGATCACGCTCCGCACGACGCGTGTCCGCACGCTCGACAACCAGATGGCGATCCTGCCCAACGCGAGCGTCATCTCGAACAAGATCATGAACCACTCGATGCTGCGGGCGCTCCGCATCATCGTCCCGTTCGGGATCGCCTACAAGGAGAGCCCCGAGGCCGCACGCCAGGCGGTCTTGTCTCTGACGCAGGGCGACGGCCGCCTCCACCCCGACTACGACTCCCAAGCCGTCGTGACCGGCCTGGGAGACTCGTCGGTCGACATGGAGTTGCGGCTCCACCTCAGGGACCCCAAGCTCGAGGTCCCGATCAAGCTCGAGTACCAGGAGAAGGTGTTCGAGGCCCTGCGCCAAGCCGACATCGAGATCCCGTTTCCCCACCTCCAGCTGTTCATCGACGAGGCGAGAGCGTTCCAGAACTCGAGGCTTTTGGGGCCGGGTTCAGAGCCTACCCCTCAAGACCAACCCCTACCCGGCAGCGCTCCGCCTCCGCCCTCGAGGACGAGCAGCGACCTCGAGGACGAACGCTCGTCCGAGAGGTAAGAGCGGAGGGCCGGCGTCGCTGCCACTTCGACGGATGGCCTGGCAAGGCCCCCTTAGCGAGCCCGATCGGGTCCGTAATTGGTTGACCTCTTGCGGTTTAAGAGCCTCACCCGGACCTTGCTGGCGGTCTTACTCCGTCCCATGCGTGCCGTAGTTCTCGTCTTTCTGGTCGCCGGCCTCACCGTCCAGGCCGAGTCACAGGTCAATACGGAGCGGATGCGCCGGTCCCTCGAGGGCGACGGCCAAGCCCTAAGCCTCGACGCCTCGGCCTCGTTCGCGTCGGGAAACGCGGACTACGTCCTTCTGGGGCTGGGCGGGCGCCTCGACGTGCAACGTGGTCCCCACCTCGGATTCGTCGTTGGCCGGGCGGACCTGTCGCAGACGGGCGGGGCGTCATTTCTGGACCGCCAGTTCGCACACGCCCGCTACAACCTCGACCTTACACCGTGGCTGGTGGCAGAGGCGTTCACCCAGGTCGAGCGGAACAGCCAGCAGCGGCTTCAACGCCGCACTCTGGTCGGCGCCGGCCTACGCGCCGAGGTCATCGAGTCCGACTCGATCGGCTTGGCGTCTGGCCTTACGCCCATGCTCGAGGTCGAAGATCTCGATCAAGCGCTCGCCAGCGAGCCCGCCCGGGTCCGCCTTAGCACCTACGTCGCAGGGCGTCTCGTGCTCTCGCCGACCACATCGCTCACGGCCACGACCTATGTCCAGCCCCGAGCCGACGCCTTCGGCGACGTCCGCGTGCTGGGTCAGGCGACCCTCTCGGTCGGGATCACGCGCTACGTCCAACTCCGCGTTCGCGCCAACCTCCGCCACGACAGCCGGCCTCCCGCCGACGTCGAGCGGACCGACATCGCCCTCGAGAACGGACTGGTCCTGACCGTCCAGCCCCCATGACCGGTCCGCCCTCGAGGGCGGCCATGCGACCAAGGAATCGCCTGATCTAACACGAGTAAGGACATCGCTGAGGAGCAGCGTCGGTACCGTGACGTTAACCGACGACCACTACTTCAGACTATGTCAGACCTTCGGGGGCGCACGGCGCTCATCACCGGCGCCTCGACCGGCATCGGACGCTCGATCGCGACCGAGTTCGCCGCACGCGGCGCCAACGTGGCCATCAACTACCCGTTCGAGCGCGAGCTCAAGAACGCCAAACAGACCCGCCGTCTCGCTCGGGCTGCCGCCGCTCGGTTCGCCGAGTCCAGGCACCACCAAAGCCGGGAGGACGGCGCAGCCAACGACGCGGTCGCGACGGCTCCCACCGGCCGCTCGCTCCTGGTCCAGGCCGACATCACCCGCGAGGACCAGATCGAGGCCATGTTCGAGACGGTCACGGACGACCTCGGCCCGATCGACATCCTGGTCAACAACGCCGGGATCCAGATCGAGGAGCCGGCCAGCCACGAGACGACGGCCGCCCACTTCGACGCCGTCCTCGACGTCAACCTGAGGGGCGCGTTCCTGTGCTCTCGCGAGGCTATCCGCGGCTTCCTCGACGTCGACCTCGAGGAGGACGACGCCAAGGGGCAGCGCACGCGCGGCGTGATCTTGAATGTCTCGAGCGTCCACCAAAAGATCCCGCGTCCTCAGTACCTCTCTTACGCCGTCTCCAAGTTCGGGCTCAAAGGCATGACGCAGACGCTCGCCCTCGAGTACGCCGACCGCGGCATCCGCGTCAACAGCATCGCGCCGGGCGCTACGCTGACGCCGATCCAGAGCTGGATCGGGGACGAGGAGGCCACCGAAATCGTGCGGAGCCACATCCCGATGGGTCGGATCGCCGAGCCCGAGGAGATGGCCCGCATCGCGGCCTTCCTCGTGTCGGACGACGCCAGCTACGTGACGGGCCAGACGGTCTACGCAGACGGCGGCCTCACCCTCTTCGCCGATTTCCAGGAGCCCTGGAGCGGCTGAACCAGTAGGCGACGGGGGCACGAGGCAAGGGTCGCGTCCCTGTAAGCCCTCTTGCCCCTTGCTACATCCCCCCGCCCCTTGACGTACGACCTCTGCATTATCGGCGCCGGCGTCGGTGGTGGCGCCCTGGCCCAGGCCCTCGCGCCGACCGGAAAGCGAATCTTGCTGCTGAACCGGCTGGGTTCGCTCCCTCGGGAGTCTCGCAATTGGGACCCGAAGGCCATGTTCACCGAGGACGCCTACAAGTCGGAGGAGCTATGGATTGACGACGCCACCGACCTCCCGTTCCGGCCTGGGATGTACTACTGGCTCGGCGGCAACACCAAGGTCTACGGCTCGGCGCTGCTCCGCCTTCGGCCACAAGACTTCGGGGAGCTCCAGACGATGGACGGCGTGTCCCCCGCGTGGCCGATCTCCTACGACGACCTGGCGCCGTTCTACGACCGCGCCGAGCAGACCTACCACGTCCACGGGCGACGAGGCGCGGACCCGTTCGAGCCTCCGTCCTCGAGGCCGTTCCCTCACCCCGCGATCGAGCACGACCCGCGCATCGCGGACGTCGCCGAGGGCCTCCGGAGTCAGGGCGTCGACGCGTTCGAGCTCCCGATGGGCGTCCAGTTTAGCCGGGAGGACCCGGGCTCGGGGCCGTTCGTGCTGCGCGAGACCTTCGACGCGATGGGCCGCGCCGCATTCGACGGCTACCCCGACCTCCTCCACCTCAAGTGCGACGCCGAGGTCGCGTCCGTGGAGCCGGCCGTCGCGCACTCGAACGTCGACCTGGTCACAGGCGTGGACGTGACGCGGATCGTGACCGACGACTCCGGCAAGCGGATCTCCCACCTCGAGGCCGTCCTCGAGGGCGAGACGGTCACCTTCCACGCCGACGCGTTCGCGCTGTGCGCCGGGGCGGTCAACTCGGCCGCCCTCCTGCTGCGCTCGGCGTCTGAGCACCACCCGGACGGGCTCGCGAATGCGTCGGGACGCGTGGGCCGACACTTGATGCGACATGTGACCTCGAAGTTCTATACCGTTGCGTCGCAGTCGCCCAACCCGACGCGGTTTCAAAAGACGCTGGCCGTCAACGACTTCTACTTCGGCGTCCCCGGCGACCCCGAGTGGGAGTCTGTTCCGCTCGGCCACATCCACCTGATGGGCAAGCACGCCGGCTGGCAGATCTTGCAAGACATCCCCGGTGCATTCACTCCCGAGGAGGCCGACGCGATTGCGGCGAACTCGGTCGACTGGTGGGTGCAGGGTGAGGACCTCCCCCTCGAGGACAATCGCGTCACACTTGGCGACGACGGCAGCATCCGCGTGCGCTACGTCGAGACCAACCGCGCGGCCCAGGAGGAGCTGATGAACCGCCTCGAGGCCGCCCTCCGCCCTCTCGGCTTCGACCGGTTCCTGCGCGTCCCGATGCCCCTCGGCGTGATGAACCACCAGTGCGGGACGTGCCGGATGGGGACGGACCCGTCCTCGAGTGTGGTCGGCGTCGACGGACGAGCGCACGACCTCGAGAACCTGTGGATCGCGGACGCGAGCGTCTTCCCATCGTCGGGTGCCACCAACCCAACGCTGACCATCGCGGCCAACGCGTTCCGCGTCGCGACCCACCTCGAGGACGCGCTGTAGAGCGACCTCGAGGACGAGGCATCGAACCTGGGCGCGCGGCTGGCATTCACCGATCACACCCCCGATGCCTCGATGGATCCGCACGTTTTCGTTCTGTTTGGCGCGACCGGCGACCTCGCTGCCGTCAAGCTGTTTCCCGCCTTGTACCGCGTGACCACGCGCGAGGGCGCGCCCGAACCGACCGTCGTCGGCGTCGGCCGGTCAGACTGGGACGACGCCCGGCTTCAGGACACCGCCGTCGACGCCCTCGTTGCGAAGGACGTGGACGAATCGGACGCCCGCGCGTGGGCGGAGAAGGCCCTGCGGTTCGCTCGCGTCAGCGCGTACGACGAGCTCGGTCCCGTCTTCGAGGTCGTGGAAGCCCTCGAGGACGAGCGCGGCCTCGACGGCAACCGCGTCTATTATCTCGCGCTTCCTCCGTCTGCGTTCGAAGGGACGATCACGGCGTTGGGCGAGCGAGAAAAGCCTCGCGGAACGACGACCGAGGACGTCGACGAGTCGAAGCCCTGGGCGCGTCTCGTCATCGAGAAGCCGTTCGGGCACGACCTCGAGAGCGCCCAGGAGCTCAACGAGATCGTCCACGAGCACTTCCCCGAGCGACTGGTCTACCGGATCGACCACTACCTCGGCAAGGAGACCGTCCAGAACCTGCTGGTCTTCCGCTTCGCGAACGCATTTTTCGAGTCGGCCTGGAGCCGGCGTGACGTCGAGCGTGTCGAGATCACGGTCTCCGAGACGAACGACACCGCCGGGCGCGCGGGCTACTTCGACGGGGTCGGGACGTTGCGGGACATGATCCAGAACCACCTGACGCAGCTGTTCTCGCTGACAGCGATGGAGCCTCCGGCGCGCCTGGACGCGGAGGGCATTCGACGCGAGAAGATCAAGGTGCTCCGCTCCACCCGGACCGTCAAGCCGTCCGAGGTCGTCCTGGGCCAGTACGCGTCGGGACCCGACGACCCGGAGGGCTACCTCGACCACGAGGGCGTCGACGCGTCCTCGAGGACGGAGACGTTCGCGGCCGTCGAGCTCAACGTCGACTCGTGGCGCTGGCAGGGCGTCCCGTTTATCCTGCGCACCGGGAAGCGGATGCCCCAGCGGCTGAGCGAGATCGCCGTCGTCTTCCGGCGTCCGCCCGTCACGCTCTTCCAGAACGAGGGCGACTGCGACCCCGCCCGAAACGTCCTGCGACTCCGACTCCAGCCCGACGAGGGCTTCCGGCTCTCGTTCGACGTCAAGACGCCCGGCTCCGGGTTCGGCGTGACGACTCGCGACCTCGAGTTCCGCTACCAAGACACGTTCGGCGCCTTTCCCGACGCCTACGAGACCCTGCTCCGGGACGTGGCCGAGGGCGACGCGACCTTGTTCGTCCACGGCGAGGAGGCCGAGGAGGCCTGGCGCGTCTACGCGGACGTTCTCGACAACCCCGACCTCGAGGTCCACCCGTACGAATCGAGGACGTGGGGACCGGAAGCCGCTGCGGAGCTGATTCAAGCCGCTCCTATCGAGGAGGTCGGAGACGAGGAGCGCTGCTGAGCCGTCCTCGAGGACGGCGCCCTCCCTCGTCGGAGCCCGACGCGGGTTCCCTCGTTTGACAGCCACGCCCACACGCACACGTCATGCCCGCAGAAATCGTCGTCTTGCCGTCCAAGCAAGCCGTTGCCGAAGCCCTCGCCGACCGGACCGCCGCCGCCCTCCGGGCCGCCCTCGAGGGCGAGCCTCGCGTCACGCTGTGCCTGACCGGCGGCTCGACGCCGGTGCCGGCCTATGAGCGGCTCGCCACGGCCGAGGGCATCGCGTGGGACCGCGTCCACGTCTTTTGGGGCGACGAGCGGTGCGTGCCGCCGGACCACGACGAGAGCAACTACGCGATGGCGCGCCGCACGCTCCTGGAGCCGGCCGGCATCCCGGACTCCAACGTCCACAAGATGCCCGGCGACTGCCCGCCCGACGAAGGGTCGGCCGTCTACGAACAGGCGCTCGAGCAGTTTTTCGGGGACGACCTCCGGTTCCACGTCTTGCACCTCGGGATGGGCGACGACGGACACACGGCGTCCCTCTTTCCGGGGACCGGCGCCCTCGAGGTCGACGACCGGAGAGTGACGACGGGGACCGCACCCCCGTCCGCGGCGATCACGGACCGCCTGACGCTGACCTACCCGACTCTTGCAAAGGCCGACCTGTGTCTCGTCGCGGCCGCAGGATCCGGCAAGAGAGAGGCGTTCTCGTCCGTCCTCGAGGCCTACGACGGTGACGGCGACGGACCACCGGTCGCGCGCGTGGAGGTGGACGGGACGATGGTCTGGCTCGTAGACCGCGAGATGGCCCAGGGCATCGCAGGCGCCTAGCCACGAGTTACGTGCGGGGCAGGTGGGAGTCTATCGGGGCTCTCGCCTGCTCTCATGTCCGTCGTTCACGAGCCGCTGGTCGCCGAGCCCGCCGAGTCGATCGCCCGCGTCCCCGAGGCCGCGATCCAAGACGCCTGGGTTCGAGGGCTCTTCGACCCCACTCGTCTCGTGACGGCCGAGGGCGAGAAGGTCAACGTCGTGACGCGGGGCCGCCTCAACCGCGACTCCGGCCCCGACGTGATCGGCGCCCGCATCGAGGTCGGGGGCGTGCTCTGGGCCGGTGACGTCGAGATCCACCTGGCGAGCTCGGCGTGGGAGACGCACGGCCATCACCTCGACCCAGCGTACGACCGCGTCATCCTGCACGTCGTCCTCTCCCCTGACAAGCGGACGGGGACGCTGCGCCGACCCGACGGCTCGGCCTTGCCGGAGCTGGTGCTCCTCCCCCACCTCGACCGATCGCTCCGGTCCCTCCTCCGTTCGTTCTACCTCGAGCCGAGGTCCGCGCCCAACTGCTCGCACCGCTGGGACGAGATCGACGTCGATAGCTGGGGGAGAGAATGGATCCGGTTCCTCGGCACCGAGCGCTTGCGATCTCGCGCGAAGGGCCTGGCCAGGGACTACACGCGCCGTCCCGACCTCGACCGGCTACTGATCCGACGGATGTTCAGAGCGCTCGGGTACACCGCCAACGCCGACACCTTCGAGGCCTTGGCCGACCGCCTCGACCTGGCAGCTCTTCGGCGCCTCGACTACGACGACGTCCACGCCACCCTCCTCGCGACCTCTGGCTTGGAGCGGCCAGACCTGTTTGACCTCGAGGTCGAGCCGTCTCCGATGCGCGCCGAGGCGTGGAAGCGAGGGGGCCGCCCCGCCAACGCTCCCCGACGCCGACTCGCCCAAGCCGCTGCGTGGCTCTCACCCGCGGGCGTTCTCCGCACCGATGGCATCGCCACTTTGGCGGAGTCCCTGTCCCACAGCATCGAGGACGCGCTCACCGCGCTGCGCCCCGACCTCGAGGACGGCAACGGGCACCGACTCGGGGCGACCCGCGCCACGCGCGTGCTGACCGACGCCGTTCTGCCCGTGCTGATGGTCGACGCCGAGCTTCGCGACGATCACGACCTCGAGGACGCGGTTCTCCGCGCCTACGCCGCCCTCCCCGCTGGGGACGACCATGTGATGCGTCGCTTTGGCGATGCCGGACTCAAGCCACGTACGGCCGTCGAGGCGCAGGGGGCGCACCACTTGGCGCGTTCCTACTGCGATGAGGGCCGATGTGCGAGGTGCGCCATCGGCCGAACGCTGTACCCGGCGCTCGCGGGGGCATGAAAAGGGCGCGGAGGCGGCGGTAGCGCAACCTGGAATCACCGCTGAGGTATGACCTTTCAGTCCCGACTGAAAGTTTTCATGGCCGTCGCCGTCGCTCCTGCTCCCCTCTCCGAGACGGCTCCCGTCGGACTGAAAGAGGTCCAGGCCCCTGTGGCCGACGACCTCGAAGCCTTTCGCCAGCATTTCCGGGAGGCGATGCAGTCCAGAGTCCGGCTGCTGGACACGGTCGTGTCGTACCTGCTCAAGCGCAAGGGCAAGCAGATCCGGCCGACCTTGGTCCTGCTCTCCGCGCAACTCACGGGCGGCATCACCGACCGCAGCTACCGCGCCGCGGCCCTGATCGAGTTGCTCCACACGGCGACCCTCGTCCACGACGACGTCATCGACGAGTCGGACACGCGCCGAGGCGTGGCGTCGATCAACGCGCTGTGGAAGAACAAGGTCGGCGTCTTGCTGGGGGATTACCTCTTGAGCCGGGGCCTGTTGCTCGCCCTCGATGACGGCGACTACGACTTGCTCCACATCACCTCCGACGCCGTTCGCCGGATGTCCGAGGGCGAGTTGTTGCAACTCGAGACGGCGCGCCGCCTGGACATGACGGAGGAGCGCTACTTCCGAATCATCGGCGACAAGACGGGCTCGCTGATCGCGTCCTGCATGGCCGCCGGTGCGGCGAGTGCGGGAGCCGACGACGAGACCGTAGCCCGCGCGAAGGCGATCGGCGAGACCATCGGCCTGGCGTTCCAGATTCGTGACGACCTGTTCGACTACGACGCCGTCGGAGCCGCGAGCGTTGGCAAGCCGGTGGGTCTGGACTTGCAAGATCGAAAAATGACGCTCCCGCTGATCCTCGCCCTCGACCGGGCGTCAGACGCGGACCGGAAACGGATCCGGCGGATCGTCAAAAAGCGAAAGAAGAGCCGTGCTCAGACCGACGAGGTCGTCCGGTTCGTGTCGGAGTCGGGTGGTCTAGCCGCGGCCCGAGCACGCATGGAGGAACTGGCTGCCGACGCCGCCTCAGAGATCCGGTCGTTCCCGGCCTCTCCAGCTCGCGACGCCCTCGTCGGGCTCTGCGCGTTCGTCGTCGCCAGAAAGCGATAAATCCGGTGTTCAACGTGCGCCTCAGGGGCGAAGCCGCTACTATGCGGGCCTCCCTCCAGCGCGATGACCGTCCACCTTCTCGGCACCGGCTCTGCCAACGCCGGCCCCGACCGCACGACGACCATGCTCGCCGTCGAGCACGCCGGCAGGTTCGTGGTCATCGACTGTGGCGGCGACGTCGTGGTGCAGATGCTTCGCGCGGGCTTGGACCCCGTCGGCCTCGACGCCCTCATCCTGACGCACGAGCACCCGGATCACATCTCGGGCTACCCGCTGCTGATCGAGAAGCTGTGGCTGATGGGACGGCGCGACCCCATCGAGGTCTACGGACCAGCCCCGACCCTCGAGACAGCAGAAGCTTTGTTCGGGCTGTTCAACACGCACAACTGGGCCGGCCTGCCCGATCGCGTTCTGCACCCGGTCGCCCTCGAGGACGGCGCGCCCGTGCTCGACCTCGAGGGGCTACGGCTACGGGCGTGGCCCGTCGACCACCCAGTTCCCACGATCGGGCTCCGCATCGAGGCCGAGGGCTCGACGGTGGCCTACTCCTGCGACACGGCCAAGTGCGACACCGTTACGCGGTTCTCACGCGGGGCGGACGTCTTGATCCACGAAGGCACGGGCTCGCTTCCCGGCGTTCACAGCTCCGCCCTCGAGGCCGCCGAGATCGCCCTCGAGGCCGAGGTCGAAGAGTTGGTCTTGGTCCACGCCCCCGTCGATACGGGTGACGACGCCCTCGAGGACGCCCGAGCGGTGTTCGAGGCCGTGCGGTGGGGTGCCGATGGAGAACGGATCGAGGTCTGACGGACCTACTGGATCACCGTCACTAGGTCCGGGACGAGGAACGCCTCGGGGTACCGCTGTCGGACCAGAATCAACGCCTCGTCGGCCTCAGCACGCGTTGCGAAGGCCCCCATACGGACGCGGTAGTACGGCTGCTGGTACCCGACGATGACTTCCATGCTCGAGGGCGCGCCGGGGGACGACTGAGCCCCCTCCCACCAGCCGACCGCCTCGCCGCGAACGCGCTCCGCCGTGTCGCGATTCGAACTTGTGAAGACCTGGACCCTGTAGCCATCGACCTGCCGGGCCTGAGGCTCAGCGGGAGCCGGCGTCCCGGCCTGGTCCGGCACGACCACGCGGCCTTCCATCACACGGGCCGGAACGTCGTGGACGATCTCCGTCGCCACCACGGGGTCCACGTCGTAGCCTGTGGGGTCGAAGGTCTCGTAGGCGGGGTAGCCCGGTCGCTCCTCGACCTCGAGGGGGATCTCGTCGGTCGAGGCCGGCCCACCGGGACCGAACGCGGAACACGCCGAAAGGCTGATGCCTGCGACGACGACGAAGGTGGTGTGAGCGAAAGCGCGCGTCATAGAACTAGTAGGAAGCGTCCGAGGTCATCCCCTTCAAAATAGCGACGCCGGCACTCGCGCCGAGCCGCGTGGCGCCCGCCTCGACCATCGCGTAGGCGTCCTCGGCCGAGCGAACGCCGCCCGACGCCTTGACGCCCATCTGGTCTCCGACCACGCGCCGCATGAGTGCCACGTCTTGGGGTGACGCACCGCCCGACGCGAACCCGGTCGAGGTCTTGACGAAGTCGGCGCCCGCATTCTGGGACAGGACGCTCGCGATCACCTTTTCCTCGTCGGTCAAGAGAGCGGTTTCTAAGATCACCTTGACCGTCCGGCCCTGGGCCGCTTGCACGACCGCTCGGATGTCGTCCTCGACGTCGGCATACCGCTCGCTCTTGAGCAGGCCGATGCCGATGACCATGTCGATCTCGTCGGCGCCGTCGGCGACGGCCCGCTCGGTCTCGGCGGCCTTGACGGAGGTCCGGTTCGCGCCGTGCGGGAATCCGATCACGGTGCACACCATCGAGGTCGCGCCGCCCAGCTCGGCCGCGGCGGTCGGCACCCAGACGGGGCTGACGCACACGCTCGCGAAACAGTACTCGCGCGCCTCGGCGCACAGCTCTCGGATCTGGGCCTCGGTCGTGTCCGGCTTCAACAC
>NZ_JBARYR010000192.1:0-3847 GCF_049648075.1 Rubrivirga sp.
TCTCTACGCCTTCCACGTCCTCGGGGCCGGCCCATCGACTGCGGCCTGCCAAGCCTGGGTTGAGACCGGCCAGGCTCGGAACCGTCCTCGAGGGCGAGGGTCACGACGGAAACGACTCGACTCCGCCATGCAGACCCCGTCCTCGAAACCGAACACGCCGCTCGGACTGGCTGGCGTCACCAACTTTATCGCCGTTGCGAGTGGCAAGGGCGGCGTGGGCAAGAGCACGGTCGCGGCCAACCTCGCGTGCGCGCTCGCCGAGACCGGCGCCAAGGTCGGGCTGATGGACGCCGACGTCTACGGCCCTAGCGTCCCGCTCATGTTCGGCGTGCCGTCAGACGAGAAACCGATCGTCAACGAGGAGCGCCACATCGTGCCGCTCATGCGCTACGGCGTCAAGCTGCTGTCGATGGGCTTTTTGGTGGACGACAAGAACGCCGTCATCTGGCGTGGGCCGATGGTGTCCAGCGCCGTCCGGCAGTTCCTTGGGCAGGCGGCGTGGGGCGAGCTCGATCACCTGGTCATCGACCTGCCGCCGGGCACGGGCGACATCCAACTCACGTTGGTTCAGACCGTCCCGCTCACCGGCGCCGTCGTCGTATCGACGCCCCAGGCCGTCGCGCTCGCGGACGCCCGCAAGGCCGTCAAGATGTTCGAGAACGTCCACGTCCCGGTCCTGGGCGTCGTCGAGAACATGGCCTACTTCACGCCGCCGGACCTGCCGGACCGCCGCTACTACCTGTTCGGCGAGGCCGGCGCGCAGAAGCTCGCCGCCGAGATCGGCGTGCCGGTCCTGGGCGAGGTGCCGATCGAGCAGGCCGCACGGGAGGCCGGCGACCGCGGCACGCCCGTCGTTCTGGCCGAGCCTGAAAGCCACTCGGCCAAGGCGTTCCGGTCGATGGCCGAGAAGGTCGTCCTCGAGGTCGAGCGGCGCAACGAGGACGAGCCGCCGACGCAGCCCATCGAGATTCTTTACAAGTAGGTTTTTGGAGTAGGGAATGGGGATTGGGGGTCCTCACCAGCTTGGTTTCCAATCCCTGATCCCCGGCCCCCCAACCCCTAAGCTCTCCGTCGTACCTTCGGACTCACCCCAGCGGACATGGCTGACGCAATCGACCCCGCGGACCCCGCGCTCCGGCAACGCATCGAGGACACCCTCGACTCCATTCGCCCCTACCTGATGGCGGACGGCGGCAGCGTGAGGCTCAAGGACGTCACCGACGACATGGTCGTCGAACTCCAACTGCTCGGCGCCTGCGGAACGTGCCCGATGAGCATGATGACGCTTCGTGCCGGGATCGAACAGGCGATCCGCCGCGCGGTCCCCGAGATCACGCGCGTCGAGGCCGTCGCGCCCGCCGCTGCATAACCCCCGGCTGCCGTACGGCGGCGCCCAGCTTTTGAGACATGGCCCTTGAGACGGACGGTGCGGAGGCGCCCGATGAGCCCCGGAGGCTCCATCACATCACGCGGATCGACATTGAGCCGTCAGAGGAACACCCTGGGCGGCACCCCACCCACGGGTGGCAAGTCCGCGTGCGGCGCGACGGCGACCGGCTCTCCAAGTTTTTCGCCGACGCCAAGTTCGAGAGCCAGGAGGCCGCCGTCGAGGCCGCCATCGAATACCGAGACCGACTGCTCGCCTCGATCCCCGAAGGACCGACCAAGCCTCGCAAGGCGTGGAGCAACACGGGCGTCGTCGGGCTGTCCGTGCGCGAAAAGGCGGAGGGCTCGAAGTCGAAGCTCTACGTCCAACTGAACTGGGTCAACGCCGAGGGCAAGCGCAAGGCCGGCTCGTTCTCGGTCGACAAGTGGGGGATCCGGCGTGCGTTGTGGAACGGCTGCCTCAAGCTGTACCGCGAGCGCCAGGAAGCGGGCTACCCGTTCGAGGAGCCGCACGTCATGTTCGCTCGCGCGCAGGAGCCTTTCGCGGACCTGATCCGCATCGAGGTCGAGGCCGAGCAGGCCGCCGAGCGCGAGAAGGCCGAGGCGGCGGCCCAGGCCGAGAAAGACCGCGTCGAGGCCGAGCGCGCCGCGACGCCCGAGGCTCGGATGGAGAAGGAGGAGGCCGCGATCCGCTCCCTCGAGGACGTCCTGTTCGGGTAGCCCCTCGAGGTCGCGCCGTCCTCGAGGTCGCGCCGTCCTCGAGGCTGCACCTTCGGCCCCACGATGGCTAACGACGTCCCCCTTGCTCGGATGAGGAGGGGGTAGGAGATGGTCGCCTTTCAGCCCTCGAGGTCGACGCAGCCCCACCGCACCGGCACATCTGGACTCCGGCCTCGAGGGCGAGCGCTCGTCCTGGTCCCCGCCCTCAGGGCGTGCAAAACAAGAGGTCCAGTGGACCGACCTCGAGGCCGCGGGTTGGTGTACCTTAGAACTCGTCCAGATAAGCACTCCGCTTCGTGACCTTCGACCACGCCGCCCCCATCTCGTCATTCCCCGCCGGGCGGACGGTCCGTCTGTGCTTCATGGGCCTCGACGATGCGACGTGCGCCCGACTCCGAGAGCTCGGCGTCCGCGAAGGCTGCGACGCCTGCGTGATGTCGACCGGCGACAAATGCGTGCTCGGCCTGGGCGCGGCTCGCGTGGCGCTACGACGTGAAGTGGCGCAAGGTCTGTTCGCGACCGAGACCGCGTAGACGTGCCCTCGACGCTCGACACGCTGGCGCCGGGCGCGAGCGGAACGGTGACCGGCTACCGAGGCGAGCTTCCCGCTCGGATGCTCGAGATGGGGTTGGTGCCTGGCACCTCCGTCGAGGTCGTGCGTCTCGCGCCGCTCGGCGACCCGATGGAGATCCGAGTCCGCGGCTTCCTCTTGTCCGTCCGCAAGGAAGAGGCCGCCCACGTCGTCGTGGACCTGGCTACTCCGCCGACCACTTGATTTGGAACTCGACCTCCTCCTCGCCGTCGCCCCGCTCGTGCTCGATGTTGAACGCGGCGCGCACAGGGACATAGATCCGCTCGCCGGCAATCTGGATCTCGAACGGCTCGCCGGCCTCGAGGGCGTCCGCGAGCCGGCGGAGCTTGGCGACGAACTGGTCGGTCGGGTAGTCTTTCTCGATGTCGCGGTCGGGCTTCATGGTCGTGGGAGAGGAGGAGCCGGACACTACGCACCGACTGTTGCCTCCGTATAACGATGCCCGCCCTTCCCGCTCCTCCCGTCGCCGATGCCACACGGGTGAAGACCGTCGCGCTGGCCGGCAACCCCAACGTGGGCAAGACGACGCTGTTCAACGCGCTGACCGGCGCGCAGCAGAAGGTGGCGAACTACCCCGGCGTCACCGTCGAGCGGAAGTCGGGCCGGTTGAAGGGGACCGACATCGAGGTCGTGGACCTGCCCGGCACCTACAGCCTGGCGCCCAAGTCGGTCGACGAGCGCGTGGCGTTCGACGCCCTGACCGGTCGCATCACCGGCGAGCCAGCACCCGACGTGGTCGTCTGTGTCCTCGACGCGACCAACCTCGAGCGCAACCTGTACCTCGCGACCCAAGTCCTGGACTTGGGCCTGCCGACGGTCGTCGCGCTCAACATGACCGACGCCGCCCTCGAGGGCGGGATCACGGTCGACGCGGAAAAGCTGTCGGAGACGCTCGGCGTGCCCGTCGTCGAGACCGCCGCCCGCATCGGTCAGGGAATCGACGCGCTGAAAGTGGCCGTCCTCGACCCGCCGCCGCCGGCGACCAGCGCGCCCTGGGAGGTGATGCCCGCCGTCCAGGCCGTGCTGTCCGACCTCGAGGCCGCGCTCCCACCAGACGTGCCCGAGTCGCGACGCAGGTTCGAAGCACTGGGGGCGCTGACCGCCGATCCTTTGCTCGAGCCCTGGCGCGAGCGCTCGCCCGGTTTCCAC
>NZ_JBARYR010000193.1:0-1818 GCF_049648075.1 Rubrivirga sp.
CTCCGCAACACGGACGGCGTCTTCGAGGTCGACCTCGAGGGCGAGCGCGTGACCGGCCTGACGTTCACGATGGGCGGCTCCGAGTACCGCGCCGCGCGCGCCGAGTAACGCCCTCCAGGCCCCCAGACTGAGTCCCTCTCCCCACGTGAGGAGGGGGTCCGGTGCGTTCTCCGCTCGCACGCACTCTCCAGCCGTCGTTCGTTACGCCTTCGCGGCGTGGTCCCCCGACCCCGAAGGGACGGCGCAGCCCACCCAGAGTGCCGACCTCCAAGCCCGTTCCGCCCTCGAGGTCGCGAGCAGCACCGTATGGGTCCCCGCCTTCGCGGGGATGACTGTTTGTTGTTGGCAGGCAATCTGGTACGGCGCGAAGACCTACCAGTCCTCCTCGCGTGGGCTGATAGGGGTAGATAGCGGCCTCACGCCCCCACACGAGTCCTTCCCGCGGAGGCGGGACCCGAGTCCTCGAGGACGACGCAGCCAATCCAGAGCGTGCGTGGCTCCCAAACCTCCCGGTCGCGTCCCGACGATGGACGTGCCCGGCTCGTCCTCGAGGTCGACGCGCCCTCGAGGTCGACGCGCTCTCGAGGTCGGCACTCCGGTATCCCTGCGTGCGCGGGGACGACGGCGGGGGACGACGTGCTCGAAGCGAAATACCCACCCCTGTCAGGTCGCGGGGGGGCTGCATTCCTCCCTCGAGGTCGGCGCATCGAGGTCGGCGCATCGAGGTCGGCATGGGCGCACCAGCGGTGCGTCCCTACAGACCCACACCGTGCGAGACTCGCCCTCGAGGACAAGTCAAGGCGAGAGGCCCATGCGCGCTCGCCCTCGAGGCCGTGGACAACGTGCCGAACGAGAGAACATCGCTGTCCCTAGATTCGGCCATCCCCCCGCTCACCATGCCCGCGCGCGTCCGCCTCCTCGTCAGCGGCGACCTCCACCTCGGACGGTATCCCTCCCGGGTCCCGCCCGACGACCCGGCCCTCTCCATCGAGTCCGTCGTCCGGGCCTTGGTCGACCAGGCCATCGAGCGCGCCGTCGACGCGGTCGTGCTGGTGGGGGACCTGGCCGACGAGGCCAACAAGCACTTCGAGGCCTTCGGCGTCCTGGAGCGGGCGCTACACCGGCTCTCCGACGCGGGCGTGGCGGTCTACGCCGTCGCCGGCGACCACGACCACGACGTGCTCGGCCAGGTGATCGACGCCGTCGACTCGCCGCTCGTCCACCTGCTGGGCCGCGGCGAGACGTGGGAGACGATGACGCTCGAGAAACGAGGCGAGCCGGTGCTCCACCTCGCCGGCTGGTCGTTCGCTGGCCCCCACGTGCACGCCTCGCCCCTCGAGGACGGACCCGACCTCGAGGCCGACGACCTGCCGACGATCGGCATCCTGCACGGGACGATCGGCGGGACGGGTGCCCACGCGCCCGTGACCCTCGACGCGCTGTGGGAGACGGACGCCACGGCGTGGCTCGTAGCGAGCGGCCACTCTCCCCGCATCGAGCGCAAGGGCGACCGCTTGGTGATCGTCCCGGGATCGCCTCAACCCTTGGGACCCTCCGAGGCCGGCGTCCACAACGCGTGGCTGGTCGAGCTCGGACAAGGAGCCACGCGCGCGACGCCGGTCCCGCTCGCGACCGTCCGCTACGACGCGCTCGCCGTCGACCTCGAGGGCGCCGCCGACGCGGGAGAAGTCCGGGAGCGGATCAACGACGCGCTGCGTGCCTACGCCCACGACATCCACGAGGCGTCCCCGTCCGTCCGCCGCTCGGTCGTCCGCCTGACCCTGACCGGCGACACGAACGCCTACCGCGCCATCGAGG
>NZ_JBARYR010000194.1:0-12438 GCF_049648075.1 Rubrivirga sp.
CACTTCGAGTGGCGCGGCCTGGGCTCGATTCCCAAGTCAGCGCACGGCCTGGCACCGGCCTACGCCGCGTGGGACGCCGAGGTCAAGTTCGACGCCCCGGCGATCCAGGTCGCCGAGCCGGACGAGGCGCGGTGCGGCGAGGTCCTGATCGGAGCCGTCTCGCCGCCCGAGTGCCCGCTCTTCGGGACCGAGTGCACGCCCGAGCGCCCGATCGGCGCGCTGATGGTGTCGAGCGAGGGCGCGTGCGCCGCGCACTACCACTACGCGCACCGGATCGAAGACATCGACGTCCTCGCATGAGCGAGCCTCCCCAGAACGGCCAGACGCCCTCGAGGCCGACAGACGCGCCGCCGATCCGCTTCCGCGACGAGCAGATCGAGATGTCGCATGGCGCCGGCGGCAAGGCGTCGCGCCGGCTGGTCGAGGGCCTGATCGCCCCCATCCTCCACAACCCGACGCTCGCTGCCCTGGGCGACGCGGCACGGCTCGATCTGGGGGGCGTGCACCTCGCGATGACGGCCGACAGCTTCGTCGTCAACCCGCTGCGCTTTCCAGGCGGCTCGATCGGCGAGTTGGCCGTCAACGGGACGGTCAACGACCTAGCGGTTGGCGGCGCACGACCACGCGCGCTCGTCTGCACGCTCGTCCTCGAAGCCGGCCTCGAGGCCGGCGTCTTGCGAGCCGAACTGGAAGCGATGGCCGACGCCGCTCGAGCCGCCGGTGTCGAGGTCGTCGGCGGAGATACCAAGGTCGTCGAGCACGGCAAAGCCGACGGCGTCTACATCACGACGGCTGGTATCGGCGTTGCAGACCGACGGTTGTCTCTTTCGGCGGGGAGCGTCCAGGCCGGCGACCGCGTCCTTCTCTCCGGCCCGATTGGCGACCACGGGATCACGATCCTGCTCGCTCGCGGCGAACTTGACCTCGAGGCCGATCTGGAGAGCGACACGCGCGCCGTCTGGCCATTCATCCATGCGCTGGCCCAAGCGGTGGGGGAGGGCGTCCGCTGGATGCGCGACCCGACACGAGGCGGTGTCGCATCGGCGCTCAACGAGTTGGCGCGGGAGACCAAGCTGGGCGTCGTCCTCGAGGAAGAGGCTCTCCCGGTGCGGGGTCCGGTCCGTGGCGCGTGCGAGATCCTGGGCCTCGACCCGCTCCACATCGCGAACGAAGGGCAGTTCTTGGCCGTCGTCGCGGCGGAGCACGCCCAGGCCGCCCTCGAGGCCGTCCGCTCCGTGCCGGGTGGGGAGGAAGCGGTGCTCATCGGCGAGGTCCGGGAGAAGCCTGCGCGGACGGTTCTGACGCGGGCGTCGTACGGCGGCACGCGCGTCGTCGATATGCTGATCGGCGACCCGCTGCCTCGGATCTGCTAGAGCATCCGTCCTCGAGGGTCGAAAAACGAGGCTCGAACCCGCAATCTCGATCTCGGCAAGGCAGACGACCAGGATCAGGAGTAGCCAGTCATCCCATTGCGTGGCAACGAATAGGAGCGACAGTGGCTCTCGACGAGTCCATTCAGCCAACACCAGTGCTGCACCGCCGATGGCCCCAAGCGAGCCCGCGTGGTTGTGTGCGAACTCACTCCCGTCGCTCGAAGCGGAGGTCACGGACGCGGTCGCTGGACGCGAGCATCGCGGTCGGACGGCCTGCCACGTCTCGTTCAAACGTGACCGTACGTAGGAACCACACGCCGCTGCTGAACGCGTCTTCGGCAGTGGGCGAGAGGGCGATCTCGCCGTGCCGCCGGTGGACGAGCACGAGTCGGTCGCCGTCGACACGCGCCTCATACGCCGCGTCCAGTTCGGGGCTGACATAGCGGCCGGCGAGCGCCGCCAGCGCCTCGGGGCTCGGGTCCCAGGCCGACTCTCCGAGGCGCCGGAGCGGGGTGCTACGCTCGCCCTGATAGAACGTCCCCCGCTCGACGCGTCCGTCAGGGGCGACGCTCAGGCCCACGCGCACGTCGACGCCTGGTACAGCTACGCGGAACAGGGTGTCGGCGAGTGCCGCGAGCGGGGCGGGAGGCCACCCCTCGACCTCCATCGCGAGGCCGTCGCCGGTCCGAGTGATCGTGACGGCCGGCCCATCCTCGATCCGGTAGGCTCCCGCGTAGGCGTCGAGGCGCGCCAGCGGGACGCGGACCCGGTCGGTCAGGGGCGCCTGTGCCGCGGAGGCAGGCGTCATGTGCTCACTGAAGAACACCTCCGCGACGGCCGTCGCGGTTCGTCCAGCGTCGAACGAGGCCACATTGCCCATCGCGACAATACCCGCGTCGATCTCCGGGTAGTAGACGAGGGACGTCCTGAACCCGGCGTCGCTCCCGCCGTGGCGGATCCGGCGGAGGCCGCGGTGCTCGTCCGCGACGACGCCGAGCGCGTAGCCGAGCGTGTCGCCGCTCGCTAGGACTCCGCGTTCCAGCATCGCCTCGGCGACGGCGGGGCCGCCCACCTCGTGCGTCGCGAGGTTGCGGAGCCAGTGCGCGAGGTCCTCGGCCGTCATGACGAGGCCCGTCGCGCCCGCGTTCGCATAGCTCAGGACAGCCCGCTTTAGCTCGCCGTCAGCCGAGTAGTACGAGGCCGCCCGGCCAGGCACGATCCGCTCGTGGTCGTCGACGACCTGGGTGTCGTCCATGCCGAGCGGGGCGAACACATGGGCCTCCATCCACACACCGAACGGCTCGCCCGTGACACGGGCGACGACCTCGGCGAGGAGGAGATACCCCGTGTTGCTGTAGAGGTGCTCCGTCCCAGGGACGAAGTTCAGATCGCGCTGGCGCTGGACAAGCCGCATGAGGTCGCCCTGGCGGATCACGTCGTCCATGCGGCCGCCGGCCATGGCCCAGAGCGTCCAATGGTCGCGGAGTCCGCTCGTGTGGGTGGCGAGGTGGCGGAGCGTGATCGGGTGACCGAAGTCGGCCAACTCCGGGATGTACCGTCGAACGTCGTCGTCGAGCGAGAGGCGGCCCTGGTCGGCGAGAAGCGCGACGGCGAAGGCGGTGAACTGCTTCGAGACCGAGGCCACGTGGTACGGCGTCGAGGGCGAGTTCGGCACGCCGTGCTCGACGTTGGCGAGGCCGTAGCCCTTGGCGAACTCGATGTCGCCGCCCCGATAAACAGCGACGACGCCCCCGGGGCCGTCCTCCGCGAACCCGGCCATAAGCGCGTCCACGTCGGCCTCCTGCGCCGCGGCGCCGCCGCTCAGGATGAGGATGAGAAAGGAGAGGCGTTTCAGCATCGGGGCACAGGACGTCGGGGTGGGGCCCGCAAATTTATGCGGCTCGCGTGACGCAGTCCGCTTGACCGGCAGATCCTATCATAGTGTTCCGTCTCCACTTGCTGTTTCAGGACTTCAGCCCCTTACGAGCGCTGCGACCGACCATGCGGCTTCACCTGTCACCCAACGCCCGGCGGACTCTCTGGAGGATCGTCCCTTTCGGGGTCATCTGGTTCGTGCTCGCGCAGGTCTTTGCGATCTCGGACTATGCCGCGGGTGGCGGCGCGGTCGCGACCACCGACGGGTCGGCCATCGAGGTCGACGCGGGGGTGAGGCTGTTCGCGAATCTGGCCGTCGCCGTCGTGGGGTGCCTGGTCGGCGCCGTCGAGGTCCTGTTCCTCAACCGGCGGCTCGCGGCGCAGAGCCTGGGCACGAAGCTCATCGCCAAGACGCTGTTCTACGTCGTCTTCCTGACTGGGGTCGTCGTGGTCACGTTCCCTACCGCGGCGGCGCTGGAGATGGGCACCGGGCTGAGCGACCCTCGAGTCTGGGACCGGCTTCAGGCGTTCGCCATCAGCAAGGAGAGCCTGAGCACGGGTGTCCAGTTGACGACCTCACTCGTCGCCTCACTGTTCTACGCCGAGATCAGCGAGCACATGGGGCCGCGCGTGCTCACCAACTTCCTGGTGGGACGCTACCACACGCCGAAGGAGGAGCGGCGCGTCTTCCTGTTCTCCGATATGAAGTCGTCGACGGCCATCACCGAGCGGCTTGGGCACGCCCGCTACTTCGAGTTCCTCCGGGCCTACTACGCGGCTTTCGCCAAAGCGATCGTAGAGCACGGGGGGGAGGTGTACCAGTACATCGGCGACGAGATCGTGGTGTCGTGGACCGAGGAGGTCGGGCTCCGCGACGACGACTGCGTCCGGTGCGTGCGGCGGATGAAGCGGGACCTGCGGGCACGGGCAGACTGGTTCGAGGACCATTTTGGAGTGGCCCCGGACTTCCGAGCGGGCCTGCAGGTGGGACCCGTGACGACAGGCGAGATCGGCGCGCTCAAGAAAGAGATCGTGTTCACCGGAGACGTGCTGAACCAGACGGCCCGGATTCAGGCCCTCTGCAAGCCGCTCGGGGTCGACATCTTGGTTGGCAGCGAGCTGATGTCGCGCCTCGGCCTCGGGGAGGGGTGGGCGTTCCGGTCGGTGGGTCGCCAGGAGCTCCGCGGGAAAGATCAGCCGGTGGAGTTGTTCGCGCTAGAGGGCTCCGTCGACAGAGCTTCTGACGCGTCTGGACGTTCCGGGACCGGTCAGAGCCGCCGGTCGTTTCCGACCCGCTCCGCCAGCACGTAGAGCTTCACTTCGGGGGCCACGGACTAACCCGACCGGCGAGGGTCTAGAAAAGAAGACGCCCCTGGAGATGTATCCAAGGGCGTCTTCATTGGAGCGAGACACGAGACTCGAACTCGCGACCTCCACCTTGGCAAGGTGGCGCTCTACCAACTGAGCTAGTCTCGCAAACCCGTACCGTTTCCGGTGCGGATGCCCAAGGTACGGGCGGGGCCACGGCGCGTCAACGCGTCGGCCCGCCCTCGAGGGCGGTCTTCACCGCGTCTCAGCCCGGCGCGGTCGGGTAGCTTGCGCTCATGAGCCCACACGCCGCCTCGCCTCTACACTGGACCACCCTCGGGTCCGAGATCTTGGTCGACCGGTGGTGGATGAAGCTGCGGCAGGACCGAGTGCTGCTTCCTGACGGCAACGTCCTCGATGAGTACCACGTCGTCGAGTACCCGGACTGGGTCTGCGTTCTCGCGCTGACGAGCGGGGCAGAGGCCGTGCTGGTCGAGCAGTACCGCTACGGCATCGACCGTGTCATCCTCGAATTACCGGCCGGGATGATCGATCCTGGAGAAGATCCCCTCGAGGCCGCGCGCCGCGAGCTGCGTGAGGAGACCGGCTTCGAGGGCGAGCAGTGGGATCGCTTGGGTCGGCTGGCCGTCGAGCCGGGGCGGCACACCAACTACGGACACGTCTACGTGGCCCGAGGCTGCACCCGCGTCGGCGAGCCCGTCCTCGATGCGACCGAAAACCTCGAGGTCCGCGTCGTCGAGGCAAAAAGCTTGGCCAGCCGCGTGGAGCGTGGCGAGATCGCACACGGGGTTCACGCCGCGGCCGTGTTCTGGGCGCAGTCCCGAGGGTGGCTCGACGAACCCGGTTCGGGCGGGAGCGTTTAGGAGGGCCACTCTACGACCACCCATGCAGAAAGAACTAAAGACCATCCTCGTCAGCGTCAACCTCGAAGAGCACGACGGAGAGGAGGCTCACATGACGGAGATCGGGAAGAACGTCGGGCAGGGGTGGAAGGTGATCCAGGCCATCCCGCTCTCCGGCGGCGATGCGGGACCGGGCGGGGCCGGTGAGGACTTCATGCGCTACCAGGTCACCGTCGAGCGCGAGATCGACGACGACAACGTGATCGTGGACGCCGATCGCGGCGGCGCGGCCGATCTCAAAGACGTCGGTCAGGTCTCGGGCGCGTTCGACGAAGGACTCCCGAAAGGAGACTAGCCCTTGCCCGTCGGCAGCCAGGACGACTCGAACCAGCTAGCTCCGACGCTAGCGACGTTCGGCGCGGTACCCAGCCTTCACTAGGGCTCGGACCGCGCCGTTCGCATCGGCGGGTGTCTCGAACCCGAACCGGAACGTGCCGACCTCGCCCGTGCGAACGCGGAGCAACTCGGCGTCGCGCAGGTTGAGCCCCGCATCCGCGACGACGCCTGTCAGCGCGTGCAAAAAGCCGGGCCGGTCGTCGGCCCAGACAACGACGTCGGAGAGCGGCGCGAGCGACCCCTTCGAGGACGAGGGCAAGGCCGCGCGTGTCTTCCCCGCACGCTCGAACACGTCCTCGAGGCCGGACAGGTCTCTGCCGACGTCTGCCTGGACGTCCTCGAGGACGCGGACCATCGTGCGGAGTGTATCCAAGACGGCGTCTCGGTTGTCGCGAAGGATCGGTCCCCACGTCGAGAACGGGGACCCCGCGATCCGAGTCATGTCGCGGAATCCGCCGGCCGCGAGCGAGAGCGCGTCGTCGCCGTACCGGGCCGCGGTCTCGACGAGCGCGACGGCCAGCAGTTGGGGGAGGTGGCTGACCGCCGCGACGGCTCGGTCGTGCCGCTCCGCCGTCATCACGACCGGCCGCGCACCGACGGTCTCGACGAGCCACAGCGCCTCTGGAGCCTCGTCCTCGAGGTCGATTCCGTCGGGCGTGAGCACGTAGACGGCGTTCTCGAACAGGAGCGCGTCGGCGCTGCCCGGCCCGCCGGTCGCTGCCCCCGCCATCGGGTGCCCCCCGACGAACCGAACCGAGTCGGGCAAAACCGTCGCGGCCTCGAGGACGCTGCCTTTCACCGACCCGACGTCGGTGACGAGCGACCCGGGCCTCGCGTGTCGAGCGACGTCCTCGAGGACGGACTGTGTCGCGTCCAGCGGCGTCGCCGCAACGATCAGGTCCCCGGCCTCGATGGCGTCCTCGATGGATGCCGACGCGGTGATCGCCCCACGCGTCACGGCCTCGAGCACATGGTCCTCGTTCTGGTCAGCCCCGACGACCTCGAGGTCGGGAAAGCGCCGGCGGATGGCTAGGCCGAGCGACGCCCCGATCAGGCCGGTGCCGAGGATGGAGACGGTGGACGGAGCACGGCGCACGATCGCAGCGTTGGGAAGGCCCAACCTACCGACCCACGTGCTCTTCCCCCTCAGCGACGACGACCGTCACCTCGACGGACCCGCCTGGGCCACGATCTTGATCTTGGTCGCGAACGTCGTGGTGTTCGTCGTCCAACTCTCGGACCCGGCATTTACCTACGGGTGGAGCGTGGTGCCCCAGGAGATCCTGACGGGCCAGGACCTCGTCAACGCCGAGCCGATCCCGGAAGAGGACCCGAACGTCCAGATTACGTCGGCCAGCCAGATTCCTCAGCGACCGGGGCCGGGACCTGCCCCGCTGATCTACCTCACGATGCTCTCGGCCATGTTCATGCACGGTGGGTTCGGCCACATCGCCGGCAACATGCTCTACCTGTGGATCTTCGGCGACAACATCGAACACCGGTTCGGCACGGCGCGCTTCGTGGCGTTCTACCTGGTGAGCGGCGTCGTCGCGACGCTCGTGCAAGTCGCGATGAACCCGGATGGGCTGATTCCGAACCTGGGGGCGAGTGGGGCGATCGCTGGCATTTTGGGGGCCTACCTCGTCTTGTTTCCTCGCAACAAGGTGAACGCCGTGTTCATCTTTCGCATCGTCTCCGTCCCGGCAATCTTGGTGCTCGGATTGTGGATCGGGCTCCAGTTCTTCAATCAGTGGGGAGCGACGGCGGCTACGGAAGAGACCGGCGGTGTCGCCTATGGTGCTCACATCGGAGGCTTCCTTGCTGGGATGGCGATGGGATTAGTGGCGAGGATGACGGGGGTTAAGGAGCGCCCGAACCTCTTGAGCCGCGCGATATCGTCCGATCCGCAGAACCGACAGCTCTGGTGAACGAGATTTGGGCATAACACTTGCAACAGATTTCTCAGACACCCGTTTGGATGTCAGCCACCTAATCCCGACATTCGGTCAGGTCCCCCACGCCGATGGCCCCTCGCTACTCTATTCGTCTTCTCGCCGCTACGCTCCTGATGGGCCTAGCGGTCATGCCGGCCCAGGCCGCCGTCGCACCGAGTGCGACGATCACGCTCGAGTTCGATAGCGACACGCCGAACCCCTTCCGGCTCTCGGCTCCGAGCCCGAACCCGTTCTCGTCCCAGACGCGCCTGACGCTGACGGTCGACGAGGCCACGACGATGACGGTCGCGGTTCATGACGCCCTCGGTCGCCGGGTTGCGCTCTTGCACGACGGCACCGTGAGCGCCGGGACCTACTCGCTCCGCGTCGAGGCCGACAACCTGCCCCCGGGCTTGTACCTCGTCCGCGCGACCAACGGCCGCGGCCAGACGGCGACCCGCTCGGTCTCGCTCGTTCGCTAGAGCCAACCCGCCTCCTGTTCGTAGCGCCGGTCTCGACCTCGAGGCCGGCGTTTTTCGTTCGCCCTCGAGGGCGGTCCGTGAAGCGGTAGGTTGGGGCTGATGACCGACCCCGACGCTCTCGTCCTCGAGGACGGACCCTGCGTGTCCTGCGGGACCGACCTCGTCGGGCCGTACTGCCACGCGTGCGGCGAGCGACGCCTCGTCCTCGAGGACGAAGCCCTGTGGCCGTTCCTGCGCGAGCAGTTTCACGAGGTCACCAGCGCTGACGGGCGGCTGTGGCGGACAGCCGGGGCCTTGTTCGTGCCGGGCAAACTGACCGAAGAGTTCTCCGCTGGTCGCAGGAGGCTGTACCTCCGGCCGGTTCGGATCTTTCTCATCCTCAACATCCTGTTCTTCTTGTGGGTCGGCGTGTTCGGAGGGCAAGGGTTCGTCGGAGACGCGAGCCTCTACCGGTCCAATTGGCGGTTCGCCGACCGGATGGTCGAGGCCGCTGCGACGGCTGGCCTCGAGGACGCCGCGTTCGACGCCGCGTTTAGCGCTCGCGCCCGCTCGCTCGCGCCGACCCTGATCGCCGTGTTCATTCCCGGACTCATGCTCGCGCTCACACTCGTCCTGGCACCGGCCCGTCCTTCGTTCGTGCGGCACGCCGTGTTCGCGACCCATTTCGTCGCGGTCCTGATGGCCACCACGATCCTAGTGTCCCTCGTTCTCGCCCTCCCAATCTTCGCCGTCCGGGTTGTAACGGGGAAGGTGCTGTACAACCTGAACGACGACATCTTGATTCCGATCTTCCTCATCCTCTGGTCCGCCTACCTCGTCATCGGTATCCGACGGGTCTACGACGTTCCGTGGTGGGGAGCCGCCGCCTCGGGCTTGACCGTCGCGACAGGGGGGACGCTCGTCGCCTTGGAGGTCTACCGCACGGTCCTGTTCTTCGTCACGGTCTGGACCGTCGACGCGCCCGTCTGAGCCGCCCTCGAGGCCGTGCGTCTACGTCGGCGACCTCGGGGAACGAGCGCGAAAGCGCCCGGCCCGACCTCGAGGTTGGACCGGGCGCGTCTCTACGTCCTCGAGTGCCTGTCCCCGCGAGGGCGGGGAACGAGGCTAGTCGTCGCTCGCCTCGGCTTCGGGCTCCTCCTCGGACTCCGACTCCGCGGCCGGCGCCTTCTTCTTGCGCGCCTTCCGGGTCTTGAACGAGAGCTCCTCGCCCTCGCCCTTGTAGTCGACGGTGATCTTGGCGCCCTCCTCGAGGTCGTTGGTCAGGATCGCCTCGGCCATCGGGTCCTCGACGTACTTCTGGATCGCGCGCCGCAGCGGACGAGCGCCGAACTGCGGGTCGAACCCCTTGTCGACCAGGAACTCCTTGGCCGCTTGCGTCAGGTCGATCTTGATGCCGAGCTCGCCGACACGGGCGAAGAGGTCCTGCTTCATCACGTCGATGATCTCCATGATGTGAGACTTCTCGAGCGAGTGGAACACGATGACGTCGTCGATCCGGTTCAAGAACTCGGGGTTGAACACCTTCTTGAGCGCGTCCTCGACGGTCGACTTCATCTTCGAGTAGTCGAACGTCTCCTCGGTGAGAGAGAAGCCGATCCCCTTGCCCAGGTTCTTAATGTCACGGGCCCCGATGTTCGAGGTCATGATGATGATCGTGTTTCGGAAGTCGACCCGGCGACCAAGTCCATCGGTCAAGATGCCGTCGTCCAAGACCTGGAGCAGGATGTTGAACACGTCCGGGTGCGCCTTCTCGATCTCGTCGAGCAGGATCACCGAGTACGGCTTGCGGCGGACCTTCTCGGTGAGCTGGCCGCCCTCCTCGTAGCCGACGTATCCGGGAGGCGCCCCGACCAGGCGAGACACGGAGAACTTCTCCATGTACTCCGACATGTCGATCCGGATCAACGCGTCCTGGCTGTCGAACAGGTACTCGGTAAGCTGCTTGGCCAGCTCCGTCTTGCCGACGCCGGTCGGGCCCAAAAAGATGAACGAGCCGATGGGCCGCTTGGGATCCTTGAGCCCGGCACGCGTGCGGCGGATCGAGCGCGAGAGCTTGACGAGGGCCTCGTCCTGGCCGACGACCTTGCCCTTGAGCTCCTCCTCCATGTTCAAGAGCTTGGCGCCCTCGGTCGTCTGGACGCGGTCGACCGGGACGCCGGTCATCATCGCGACGACGGCCGAGATGTCGGACTCTGTGACGGGGTACGTCTCGTCCTCGGCCTGGCGCTCCCACTCCTGCTTGACGTTCTCGAGCTCCTCCTGGAGCTTTTTCTCGCGGTCGCGGAGTTGGGCGGCCTCCTCGAAGTTCTGGCTCTTGACGACCCGGTTCTTCTCATCTTTGACGGCCTCGATCTTCTCCTCGAGGTCGACGACCTCGGCCGGGACCTTGATGTTGGCCAGGTGCACACGGGCGCCGGCCTCATCGAGGACGTCGATGGCCTTGTCCGGGAGGTGGCGGTCGGAGATGTAGCGCTCCGAGAGCTTGACGATCTGCTCGATCGTCCCCTCGTCGTACTCGACGTTGTGGTGATCCTCGTACTTCGACTGGATCTGGGTCAGGATCTCGACGGCCTCTTCAGGTGTCGCCGGGTCGACCAGGATCTTCTGGAAGCGCCGGTCGAGCGCGCCGTCTTTCTCGATGTACTGGCGGTACTCGTCGAGCGTCGTCGCGCCAACGCACTGGATCTCGCCGCGTGCGAGCGCCGGTTTGAACATGTTGCTCGCGTCGAGCGAACCGGACGCGCCGCCGGCACCAACGAGCGTGTGGAGCTCGTCGATGAACAGGATGATGTCCTGGTTCTTCTCGAGCTCCGTCATGACGGCCTTCATCCGCTCCTCGAACTGGCCGCGGTACTTGGTACCGGCCACGAGAGCGGCCAGGTCGAGGGTCACGATCCGCTTGTCGTACAAGATGCGCGAGACCTTGCGCTGGACGATGCGGAGGGCCAGGCCCTCGGCGATCGCCGTCTTGCCGACGCCGGGCTCGCCGATCAGGACCGGGTTGTTCTTTTTGCGCCGCGACAAGACTTGCGCGACGCGTTCGATCTCGACCTCGCGGCCGACAATCGGGTCGAGCTTTCCTTCCTCGGCCATCGAGGTCAGGTCGCGGCCAAAGTTGTCGAGGACGGGGGTCTTGGATTTCTCTGCCACGTCTTTTTTGCTGCTGGAGCGGGACCGGCCGCGTCCGCCGCTGCTCGGCGTGTCGGCCGACGCGCGGGGGGAGGCCTTCCCGCTTAGGATGGAGTCGAGCTCGGCGCGGACGGCGTCGTAGCTGACGGAAAACGCCTGCTGCAGGATCTGGGCGGCCACGTTCTCGTCGTCGCGGAGGAGCGAGAGCAGGAGGTGCTCAGTGCCGATGACGTCGCTCTTGTAGAGCTTAGCCTCGAGGTAGGTGATCTTGAGCACCTTCTCGGCCTGCTTCGTCAACGGGATGTTGCCGACGGTCAGGGTGCCGCCGGTCGACCGGACGGTGTCCTCGACAGCCTTTTTGAGCTTGAACAGGTCGCAGCCGAGGTTGCGGAGGATTTTGACGGCGATCCCCTCGCCTTCGCGGATGATGCCGAGCAGCAGGTGCTCGGTGCCGATGTAGTCGTGTCCGAGCCGGATCGCCTCCTCGCGGGAGTACGAGATCACGTCGCGGACGCGGTTGGAAAAGTTGCCTTCCATGGTGTGAGGCCGGGATGGGCCGGCCTCGAGGTCGCGGCGGGATGAGCCGGAGCGGCGACGAGGCGGGCGGGGGAGCCCGTGAGGGCTAGGCTGCGAACGAGGAGCCGCAGCCGCAGGTCTGGGTCGCCTGGGGGTTGTCGAAGACGAAGCCCCGGGCGTCGAGGCCGTCGTGGTAATCGACGGTGGTGCCCATGAGGTAGAGGCCGTGTCGCTTGTCCATGTACACGGTGATCGGGCCGTCAGGGCTGGCGCCGTCGATCTCGAAGGACAGGTCGTGGTCGCGCTGCTTGTCGAAGCCGAGCACATAGCTCATGCCGGAGCAGCCGCCGCCCTTGACGCCGACGCGCAACCCGTACTGAGTCGGGATCTGCTTGTTGGCGACGATGCGACGGACTTCGGTCGCGGCGCGGTCGGAGAGAGCGACGGGGGGGGGGAGCGTCGGCGGAACGGCGGTGCCGGTTTCGGCCGGTGCGGTCGTGGGTGTCATGGGTCCGGGGGCGGCTAGATCGAATAGGGAACGGGCGTTGCTGTTCCATCCGTG
>NZ_JBARYR010000195.1:0-2782 GCF_049648075.1 Rubrivirga sp.
CGCCGCCATGATCGCGGCGTTCGTCGCAGTCATCAGCCAGTCGCTCCGCGCCGCGATGACGGATCCCGTTCGGGCGCTGCGAGCGGAGTGAGGCTCGTCCTCGAGGACGGACCTGACGCCACCCAGGCTGTGAGTGTCGTCCTCGAGGCCGTGATCTAGGCGTGGAGACGCCAGGCGAGCAGGACGCGGCCGATGTTTCCGATCGCCTCGGGGAGGTGGACCCGGTAGCTCTCGGCGGCCGAGGCGTCGGCCCCGTCGGTCACCGCGCGGATCTCGACGAACGGGACGTTGCTGAACGCCGCGGCCCGCGCCCCACCGGCCCCCTCCCACGCGACGCACAGCGCTCCCGTCAACTCGACCAGCGCCGCCGCTCGCGCCGGATCGACGATGTCTTCGTCGCCACCCGCGATGGGTCCCGAGTGGATTCGAAAGCTAGTTCGCTCGGGCTGGGCGCTCAGGATCGCTCGGCGTAGCTCCGTCGAGGCCGTGTGCCTCGGGGGTGGACCGACGCCGTGGAAGCGAGTCTTGTAGTCGTGCTCCACGGCCTCCGTCCCCACGACGACGTCACCGGCCTGGAGATCAGGACTCAACGCACCCGCGGCGCCGACGACGATGACGGCCTCGAAGGGGCCTCTCGTGTCGATCAGGTGCTGCGTCACGAGCGCGAACTGGGCTTTCCCATGGCCTGCTGCCGCGCACGTCAGCCCGAGATCGGGGGCGGTGAGAGAGGGGACGCGGCCCGGCTGTCGTTGGACCCGGTGCCCCTCGCTCAGCAACAGAGCTTCGAGGGCGGCCAGCTCCTTCTCGACGGGCGTTGCGAGGAGAACCAGAGACATGGAGTGAAAGGTCGGGCCGTGATATCGAAGGCGCACAGCTTCGTGTTTCACGCTGAGCAGGGCAGCACATAGCCGGCACAGGTCGTCCTCGAGCCGTGAGACTCGCCCTCGAGGTCGGCACCGGAGGCCGAGAGCGAGCCGTCGTCCTCGAGGTCGGCCCGAGCGTGGTGTGCGCCACGGCACGCAGGTGTGCGGCTGCGCACGGCGCGAAGCCTCGAAAGCGGCCATTCCAAGCAGATTACGGGCTGGCACGGCTGTTGGAAGATTCCCGGCAACACCAACCCCCGCTGCTATGCTGACCTCCACCCGCCTCTCGACCCGCGCCACCTTCCGCACCCGCCACCTCGGCACCGGCGGCACCGGCCTGTTCGGGATGCGCCCCACGCCCGCCCCCCGCGTCGCCTTCAAAGGCTGGCTCACCGACGCCACGCCCGACACACCCCGCCGCAACGGCGCACGCCGCACCACGCGGTAGATGACGCTCCTCCTCGACGATCCAAGAGCGCTGGCGGCCGATGGGCTTGCCAGCGCTCAGCCCTGTTCCCCCTCCGCACCCATGATCGAGCTCACCGGCATCAGCAAGTACTACTCCCGCGCCTTGCGCAAGTCGTGGGTCTTGCGGCACATCGACTTGTCCATTCAGCAGGGCGAGTTCGTGAGCATCGTCGGCCCGTCCGGGTCGGGAAAGAGCACGCTCCTCAACATCATGGGCCTGCTCGACGAGCCGTCCGGCGGGACGTACGCGTTCGACGGAAGACCGGTCACGGAGCTGAGTGCGAACGAACGGGCGACGTTCAAGCGGGAGGAGATCGGGATCGTGTTCCAGGCCTATCACCTGCTCGATGACTTGACGGTGTACGAGAACATCGAGACGCCCCTCGTCTACCAGAAACGGCCGGGTGCGGAGCGCAAGGCTCGCGTCGCGGAGCTCTTGGACCGGTTTGGGATCGTGGCGAAAAAGGACCTGTTTCCGAACCAGCTCTCCGGCGGGCAGCAGCAGTTGGTCGGCGTGGCGCGAGCCCTGGCGGGCCGTCCTCGATTGCTCCTCGCGGACGAGCCGACGGGCAACCTGCACTCGAGCCAGGGCGAGGTCGTGATGGAGGCGTTCCGCGAGCTCCACGAGAACGACGGCGTCACCATCGTTCAGGTGACGCACTCGGAGCCCAACGCCGCCTTCGGGACCCGGACGGTCGAGCTCTTGGACGGCCGCGTCGTCGCGGACACAGCGACCTAGCCCTCGTGCGCTGGCGCCCGGTGGTGTGCGCCAGCGCACGGTCATCGTCCTCGAGGGCGGCGAGAGCGCGCGATCCAGGCGCGGCACGCCACTTGAGACACGCCGGACGACCCGACCCGACCCCCATGCGCACCCTCCTCGTCCTGCTCCTCCTCGCCCCGGGGCTCCACGCCCAGACCGTCGTCGACCTCGAGGACGCGCTGCGGATGGCCCGCACCGAGGCGATCGCCGTCCAGCGGGCGGGCGTCGACGTTCAGTCGGCCCAGATCGCTATCGACGCCATCGAGGACGGACGGCTCCCGTCGCTCAGCCTCGACGCGGGCGGCGGGCAGCGCTACGGACTGTCGTTCGACCAGACGAGCGGCGACCTGACGCAGGCGACTGTCGAGTCCCTCGACCTGGGCGTGCGAGCGAGCTACGTCGTGTTCGACGGCTTCGAGCGCCGCGCCGCAACGAACGCTGCGACGGCGCTTCTGCGGTCCGCCGAGCTCGACCAGGCGCGGGCCGAGCAGGTCACCGGCGTCGCCGTCCTCGATGGCTACTTCGCCGTCGCCCAGGCCGATGCCGCCGAAGCGATCGCGCTCGAGAACGTTGAGGCGCAGCGGGACCTGCTCGCCGAGATCGAGGTCCAGGCCGAGTACGGCGAGCGCCCCCAGTACGAGGTCTCCCAGCAGCAAGAGCGCGTCGCCGCGGCCCAGGCCAACGTCCTGAC
>NZ_JBARYR010000196.1:0-1920 GCF_049648075.1 Rubrivirga sp.
GCGTCAGCAGCGGGGCGGCTGCGGCCGTGGCCTGGCCGAGCGTCTTCCTCGACGCCTTCCACCGCTCTCGGAACGCCTCCACCGTGTCGACGACAGGCGCTGGACGCGGCGCCGGTGCGGGCTCCCCGACCCACTCGTCGTGGTCGAGAAACGCGTCTCGGACGACGCCCTCTTGGACCCAGTACACGTTCGGGGTCGGCCCGAACAGCACGATCTGGAGCCGGCTCCCGCCCTCGAGGACGACGAACACGTGCCGGTCGCGGTCGGCCACCCTCACGCCGACGACGGCTCGCCCAGTCATGCCAGGGAGAACGTCGGCCGTGTTGCGCTTTTGACGGCCGGAGCCCTTCGACCGGAAGAGGAGCGGCAGCGCCGGGTCGCACGCGATGCGGATCGTGTGGCGAACGCCGTCGGCGTTGGCTGCGCTGACCGGGCGGTTTTCGAGGGCGACGCTCAGCTCGCGCGGGCTCTGCGTCCACACGTCGGCGACGGTGGTGCCAGAGAGGAGGGCGTCCCACTCGAGGGCGAGCGCGCGGAGAGTGTAGTAGTCCACACCTACAAGATCGCCCCAGGCGAGCCCCGTCCTCGAGGCCGGCTACGTGTCCTCGCGCGGCGACATGTGGCTTCCGTCCTCGCCGTGCTCGTGCACGACGGCGCAGCCCACGCCCGCACCCGGCGCCAGCGCAAGGTCCATCGGCGTCTCCGCCTCGACCTCGAGGTCGAGCATCACCATGTGGTACCGGAACGCGCCGACGCGGACCGGGTGCGGTCCTAGCGTCACGCCGGGGATGGTAAAGTGGCCGCCGCGCTGCGAGACCGTCCCGACCTCGAGGTCGGTCACCATGATGCCGGCGCCGACGACGGGCGCCCCGGTCTCGGCATCGAGGACACGGCCGGTCAACGTGACGAGCGAGTCCGCGGGGGCGTCCTGGGCGATGGCGGGAAGGGCAGCGACGGCGAGCAGGAGGACGAGGGCGCGCATGGCGGTCGGGGTGGGTTCGGCCCCAACGTACGCTACGCGCCGACGGCCTCGAGGGCGACCAGCGTCGCCAGGGTTTGGGCGTCCGTCATCGGCTGACCTCGTGCTGTCCACTCGGCGCTGTGGCTCGTTCCTGGACAGATCCGGGCGGTGTCACGGCTCTGCCGAATGGTCCAGAGCGCGCGGTGCCCGGTCCCTTCGGCGACGCGACCGCCCCGAAGCGTCGCTGCGGCCGAATAGCCGGTTCCCTCGTTCAGCGTCGCTATTGAACCCGACGTGCGAACGGTCCACAGCCGCCCCTCAAACCGAAACCGCCCCCCGCTGAGGCGCAAGACTGAGCTGTAGCCCGTTCCCTCGGCCAGTCGGGCGCCGCGCCACGTCAGCATCGTGCTGTGGCCGGTCCCCTCGCAAATACGGATCGGGTCGTCCTCGAGGGCCTGCTCTGGGCTTGAACCGGAGGCAGGCCACAGGGAAGCGACCGGAACGGCGGCGAGGCGAGCGAGAAACTGGCGACGGGTCATCGGGACTCGTTGAACACCGACAGCCTACGCGCTCAACTCTCAACGCCAATGGTCCGACCGACCCTTTCTGTTGGTCTTCCGACCTCGAGGACGTCAGAGCCCGAACAGGAACGACACGCCGCCGCCAGTCATCCGCTGCGACATCACGCCCTCGAGGCGGATGCCCTCCGTCGGACCGTCGCCGAGCGTGTAGCCAGCCGTGAGGTACGGGGACGGCTGGAACCCGAGGCGATACCCGGCCCCGACCGAGAGCCCACGGACGCCGGGGACCAAAAGGCTCGCGTCGGCCGAGAGCGCCGCGACGCCCCGAGTGGCCTCGCACAAGGTGCTGGGGACGTCCCGACTGGATCCCAAGCGGCGGCACGACACCTCGCTAAAGCCGAACGCATCGTACGTCCGGCCGTCGACGTCGAAGGCGTA
>NZ_JBARYR010000197.1:0-2622 GCF_049648075.1 Rubrivirga sp.
GGCTCGCACCCGGCCGGCCGACGCCGTCCTCGAGTGGGCGCCCCGCGCCCCAGGCGCACCCGTTCGCGCTACCGGGCGTCAAGCCGATCGAGCTCGACCCGCACCTCAACGACTCGTACACGTTCGAGCGCTTTATCGAGGGCGACTGCAACCGGCTGGCACGTGCGGCCTCGTGGAGCATCGCCCAGGACCCGGGCGGGACGTCGTTCAACCCGTTCCTGGTCTACGGCGGCGTCGGGCTGGGCAAGACGCACCTGATCCAGGCCATCGGCAACTACGCGCTCGCGAACGGGCACGCGAAGACGGTCCGCTACGTCTCGTCGGAGATGTTCACGGCCGAGTTCGTCCAGTCGATCCAGACCAACCGGATCGCCGAGTTCAGCCAGTTCTACCGCGCCGTCGACGTCCTGATCGTGGACGACGTCCAGTTTTTCTCGTCCAAGGAGAAGACCCAGGAGGAGTTCTTCCACATCTTCAACGAGCTCCGCCAGCTCGGCAAGCAGATCGTGCTCTCGGCCGACCGGCCGCCGCGTGACATCGTCGGCATCGAGGAGCGGCTGTTGTCGCGGTTCCAATGGGGGTTGATCGCCGACGTCCAGCCGCCGGAGTTCGAGACGCGCGTCGCCATCTTGAACCGGCGGGCCAGCGACGACGGGACCCAGGTCAAGCCCGAGGTCATCGAGTACATCGCGACCCACGTCAAGAGCAACATCCGCGAGCTCGAGGGCGCGCTGATCCGTCTGCAAGCGCACGCGGCGCTGACCGGGCGCGAGATCGACCAGGAGCTGGCCCGCGAGGTGTTGCGCGACCTCATCAAGGAGGCCCGTCCCGTCTTGACCATCGAGTCGATCCAGGCGGTCGTGTGCGAGTACCTCGGCATCCCCGAGGACCTGGTGCGGGCGCGGACGCGCAAGCGCGAGATCGTCCAGGCGCGCCAGGTCGCGATGTTCTTCTCGAAGGAGATCACGAACCACAGCCTGAAGACGATCGGGCTCCACTTCGGCGGCCGCGACCACTCGACGGTGATCCACGCCGTCCGCTCGGTCGAGGACCAGGTGGACACGGACCCGAGCTTCCGCGAGATGGTCAGCGCGGTCAAGAAGAAGCTGGAGCTCCACCAGCGCTAGACCTCGACGCCCTCGAGGACGAGCCCGCGTCGGACTCGATTCCGGCTCGATGATTCGACCTCGAGCGGACGACGTCCCTTCATCGACCTCGATGTACTGAGCGACGGCCTCGAGGACGAGACCCGTCAGATTTCACGGTCCTCGAAGGACCGCTCGGGATCCTCTCGCGTACCAAGCACTTGCCCTCGGCGGCCCACCCGCCGATACCGTGGCAGACCGACTCTCCCCTCGCGACCCATGACGTTTACAGCTTCCAGCGCCGACTTGCTCCGCGCGCTCTCGACCGCCGGCGGCGCGGTCCCCTCGAAGGCCACGCTCCCCATCCTGGAGTGCGTCCTGTTCGAGCGCGACGACGACGCCCTGCTGATCTCCGCGACCGACTTGGAGATCTCGATCGTCCAGCGGATCAAGGTCCAGTTCGGCCAGAACGGGACCGAGGGGAAAGAGCGCATCGCGGTCCCGGCCAAGCGGCTCATCGACACGCTGCGAGCCCTCCCGGACCTGTCGGTCACCGTCAAGACAGACGCCGACTACAACGTCGAGCTGACGACGGACCAGGGCCGCTACAAGATGGTCGGGTTCGATGGCGGGGACTACCCGGCGCTGCCGTCCCTCGAGGACGCCCAAGAGGTCGAGACGACCGGCGCCGCGGTCAAGCGGGCCATCGACAAGACCGGGTTCGCCGTCTCCAAGGACGCGCTCCGTCCCGCGATGCAGGGCGTGCTGTTCCAGGTCCGCCCCGAGAACGCGACCGTCGTCGCGACCGACGGCCACCGGCTCGTCAAGATGGTCGTGGACGGGATCACGGCGGCCGACGCCGTCGACGTGATCGTGCCGGAGAAGGCGCTGTCCTTGGCGGGCAAGGCCGCGAGCGACGACGCGTGCACGGTCCGCATCGGGTCTGGCTACGTCGGGTTCGACTTCGGCGACACCCAGGTTGTGGGGCGGCTCATCGAGGAGCAGTACCCGAACTACGAGGCCGTCATCCCGGTCGAGAACGAGAAGCGGCTGACCGTCGGGCGCGAGGCGCTCCTGGCGGCGGTCCGGCGCGTGGCGCTGTACTCGTCCTCGATGACGCACCAGATCCGCCTCGCCTTGGAGTCCGACGCGCTGACGATCTCGGCGGAGGACATCGAGCGGGCGTCCGAGGCCAAGGAGCGCGTGCTGTGCGACTACGACTCGGACGCGATGGAGATCGGGTTCAACTCGCAGTACCTCCAGGAGGTGCTCTCGAACGTAGACGGCGAGGACGTCGTCTTCGAGTTCTCGTCCCCGAACCGGGCCGGCGTCGTGTCGCCGTCGGAGGGCAACGAGGGCGAGGAGATCCTGATGCTCATCATGCCGGTCATGCTCAACACGTACGCATAGCGCGCTTACCCTGCGACCAACCTTGAGCGCCGCGGCTGGGGCGTTCTTCGTTTGCCCTCGAGGACGGAACCCGCACCAAGGACGAGACAGCGTGTTGCCTGTCGCATCCTCGAGGGCGGCTAGTCAT
>NZ_JBARYR010000198.1:0-4223 GCF_049648075.1 Rubrivirga sp.
GGCCCAGGGCGGCGCTCCCACTCCGACGTGGCTCGCCGCCGCCGCTGCTGCCGTCGAGGCCCTCGGTCAGAGCGCCGAGCACGTCACGATGCTGGCCGATGGTCAGCCCCCACGCTCGTCGGCATCGGCTCTCGCCCGGCTGGTCGCCGAACGGCTCCGCTCAGGACGCGACCTCCTCCTGGCAGACGTCGCCCGATTGGTGGACTAAAAGGGCAAGGGGCAGGAGACGGACCCCGTCCCAACGTGCCCGGCGTCGTCCTCGAGGACGCTACGGAGTGCGCGGGATGACGCGCATCGAGGCCGAAAAGCGGACCGCGACGCACGACGTGGCGTCGTCCTCCCAGGCGAAGGCGTTGGGCGCACCTTGCTGCCGCGTCGCCGTCGCGTAGGCGCGGACGACCAGGCGCTGTCGGTCTCGGTCTTTTGTCGAGGACACGGCCGCGTCGAGCGTCGCCTTGGTCCAGACCGTCCCGTCGCGCTCGAACGCCGTGCCGACGGCTAGACCCGCAAAGGCTGTGGCGGTCGGGTCGAGGTCGGCGGCCTTGAGGCCGGACAGGTCGAGGCCCAACCGCTCCAAGACCGTCTCGACGGACACGCCGTCGCGGAGCACGATCGCGACGGCGAGCTCGCGCGGCGCGTACGGATCGCCCTCGAGGCCGAGCAGGCCCAAGACGTGGTCGAGGCGATGTCGGATCGAGGACGTGGGGGGCACGGAGGCTCTGCCGGAGACGACGGGAGGTTAGCGTCGGGTGATCCTCGAGGACAGCGCATCAGAAACTCGGTCCTTATCGATCTCGAGGTCGGGTGCACCCTAAAGGTCGGGATCGACACCGTACGGATTGGCTGCGCTTCCGCCTCGCGGTCCCGCGGATGACTCGTCAAGGGGACCTGAGCCGCCGGGTCGACCTCGAGGCCGTGGCCGAAGGCGCCCCGCACCTCGTGCCCCGTGCCACTTCCCCCGGTCAGTGATCGGCCTCGACGGGCTCGCGCCACCCCGAGAGACGGTCGTCGTAGGTCGAGAGGCGGGCTTGGGCCGTGTCCGGTTCGTCGAGTCGCGCGACGTGGAAGATGGCCTCGCCCTCGTACACCAACGGCAGCTGCGTCTTGCCGATGATGAGGCCGGAGTCGCGCGAGATCACCGGCCTCGAGGTCTCCCCGAGCGGCGCCGTCAGCGTCCCGACCTGCTGCCCCTCCTTGACCAGGTCCCCGATGTCGTGCGTCATCTGGAGCGTCCCGCTCTCCTCGGCCCGCGTCCACCGGCTGCTCCGCGCCACCAACGGCTCGATGCCGCGCGTCGGCGCCGTCTTCGGCAACATCCCCAGTCCGCGCATCACCGAGACGATGCCGCGGAGCCCGACCCGGATCGACTTCTCGTCCAGCCGCAGTGCCTCGCCGGCCTCGTAGAGGAGGACCGGGACGCCGCGCTCCAAGACGGTCTGGCGCATCGAGCCGTCACGCAGGTTGGCGTGCAGGATGAGCGGCACCCGGAACCCCCGCGCCATCGCGACGGCCTCCGGGATGTCGAGCGACACGCGGACTTGTGGCAGGTTCGTCCGATCGATGGCCCCCGTGTGGAGGTCGATGCCGTGCGTGCTGTTGGCCACGACCTCGCTCATGAACGTGTGCGCCAGCCTCGAGGCCATCGAGCCGCTTGCGGAGCCGGGGAACGAGCGGTTGAGGTCGCGCCGGTCGGGGAGGTACCGCGACCGCGCGGTGTAGCCGTACACGTTCACGACCGGCACCGCGATCAGCGTCCCCCGGAGCTTGCGGAGAAGCTGGAGCCCGAGCAGTCGGCGGATGATCTCGACGCCGATGATCTCGTCGCCGTGGATGGCCGCCGAGACGAACAGGCGAGGCCCGTCGCGGCGTCCTCGGATGACGTGAACTGGCATCGCCATGTCCGCCAAGGTGTAGAGCGGCGCGATGGGGAGGCGGACCGTCGTGCGCGCGCCGCGCGCGATCTCGGTGCCGCCGATGACGATCGGCTCGGGGGTGATGTCCATCTCGCAGAGTACGAGTTTCGCGTCCTCGAGGGCGAGACGGGCTAGATCGGGCGAATACGCCCTCGAGGTCGTGCGCCGCCCTCGAGGTCGGGTCATCTTGCGTCTCGACCTCCGACTGCCCGCATGGCCTCGACCGACCTCACCGAACAAGAGCGCGTCCGCCGCGACCATCTCGCCTCGTTGCGCGACGCCGGCGTCGAGCCGTACCCCGCCGACGCCTGGACCACGACGCACGCTGCCGCGGCCGTCCTCCAAGCCTACGACGACGACGCGAACAACCCCGAAGAAGACGGCACGGAGCCGATCCGCGTGACCGTCGCCGGGCGCATGATGACCAAGCGCGTCATGGGCAAGGCCTCGTTCTTCCACCTGGCCGACGAGTCGGGCCAGATCCAGATCTACGTCAAGCGCGACAACCTGCCCGAGGGGTTCTACAACACGGTCTTCAAGAAGCTGCTCGACACCGGCGACTGGGTCGGCATCGAGGGCGTCGTGTTCCGCACGCGGATGGGCGAGGTGTCCGTCGAGGCCGACAACCTGGTTCTGCTGAGCAAGTCGCTCAAGCCCTTGCCGGTCGAGAAGACGGTGACGGACGAGGAGACCGGCGAGACCAAGACGTTCAACGAGGTCTCGGACCCCGAATTCCGCTACCGCCAGCGCTACGCCGATTTGGCGCTGCACCCGGAGGTCCGCGACGTGTTCAAGACGCGGCACCGGATCGTCCGCACCATCCAGGGCTTCCTCGATGACCGGGGCTACGTCGAGGTCGAGACGCCGGCCCTCCAGCCGCTCTACGGCGGCGCCGCGGCCCGCCCGTTCACGACGCACCACAACGCGCTCGACATGCCTCTCTTCCTGCGGATCGCGGACGAGCTCTACCTCAAGCGCCTGCTGGTCGGCGGCTTCGAGGGCGTGTACGAGATCGCGAAGGACTTCCGCAACGAGGGGCTCTCTCGCTTCCACAACCCGGAGTTCACCATGCTCGAGCTGTACGTCGCCTTCCGCGACTACGACTGGATGATGGACCTGGTGGAGCGGATGTTCGAGGCCGTCGCGCTAGCCGCCACCGGCTCCACCGATGTGCCGCGCGTCCTCGAGGGCGAGACGCACGTGCTCAGCTTCGCAGCACCCTTCAAGCGGATCCCGATCTTCGACGCCATCGAGGACGCGACGGGCACCCAGCTTTACCGCGACGGCGCGGTCGCATCCCGCGACGAGATCGCTGACGTGGCCCGAGGTCTCGGCCTCGAGGTCGACGACAGCCAAGGAGCGGGCAAGCTGGTCGACGAGATCTTCGGCGAAGCGGTCGAGCCGACCCTCGTCCAGCCGACGTTCGTCACGGACTACCCGGTCGAGTTGTCGCCTTTGGCCAAGCGCCACCGGACCAAGCCTGGGTTGGTGGAGCGGTTCGAGTTGATCGCAGGCGGCAAGGAGCTCTGCAACGCGTTTAGCGAGCTCAACGACCCGCTCGACCAGCGCGCCCGGTTCGAGGACCAAGCCCGCCTCGCCTCCGCCGGCGACGACGAGGCCACGCGAGAGATCGACGAGGACTACTTGCGCGCCCTCGAGTACGGGATGCCGCCGGCGGCTGGACTGGGCGTCGGCATCGACCGGCTCGCGATGATGATGACGGGCCAGGACTCGATCCGCGACGTCCTGCTGTTCCCACTGCTCAGGCCGGAGACGGGCGCCGTCCTCGAGGACGAGTGACGTCGCTCGAGGACGGCCCGTTCTGTTCGGGCCGCGGTGACGCCGGAGGCCACGAGCTCATCGTGACCGTGTCGACCCGGCGGACCGAAGGCGGGGTCTCGATCTCCGTTGCGAACAACGAGCCGAGGATGACCGAGGACTTCCAGGCGCACGTGTTCGAGCCGTTCTCCGGCCTGACCCGCTTTGGAAGGACAGCGGACGGCGGGCGTGTCGAGGCGGGAGAGGACGCGGCGAGCGCGGGACGGGCGGAGGTCTCGGGGAGCGGAGCGGGCCATCGGTGCGGTCAGTCTGGATGGGGAGGGACGGCAAGGAGTGCGGCGACGCCGGCTGGGAGGTCGGCCTCGAGGGCGCGCCAGGTATCGGGCGGTAGGCGACGGGACAAGACGGCGCATACGGCGCGGACAGCCTCCTGCGGCCGGACGGTCCGGCGCGTCGCGCGGTCGACGGCGCGTAGGAACCCGTCGGCAGTATCGACGGACCCGGCGACGTTGGTCGGCTCGTGAAACACGC
>NZ_JBARYR010000199.1:0-1616 GCF_049648075.1 Rubrivirga sp.
GCCCAGCGTGACGGGCGTGCCGCCGCGCGTCGCGACGACCGACTGCCGGAGGTCGCCGATCGACTGCACGAGCCCATCCGTGCGGACCGAGAGCTGCTCCGGGCCGGTCTCGATGGTGGCCGCCCCGACGTTGCCGCTGGCCTCGGCTGCGGCGTCGAACACCTCGCGGAGCGTGAGCCCATAGCCCGCGAGCCGGTCGGGGTCGACGAGCACCTGGTACTGCTTGAGGTACCCGCCGATGGAGTTGACCTCGGCCAGGCCGGGCACGCCCAACAACTGGCGGCGGACGATCCAGTCCTGGATCGTGCGGAGCTCCATCGGCGAGTACTGGCCCGTGGTGTCGCGGAGCGTGTACCGGAACACCTCGCCGAGCCCCGTCGAGACGGGTCCGAGCTCGGGCGTCTCCGTGCCCGGCGGCAGCTGACCCGCGATGCCGCGGAGCTGCTCCAGGATGAGCTGGCGGCCGAAGTACGTGTCGACGCCGTCCTCGAAGACGACGGTGATGACGGAGATGCCCTGGCGCGAGAGCGAGCGCAGCTCGACGAGGTCGGGGAGCGACTTGAGCGCGAGCTCGACGGGAACGCTCACGAAGCGCTCGACCTCGAGCGGCGAGAGCGCCGGGGCCTGCGTGAGGACCTGGACCTGGTTGTTGGTGACGTCGGGGACGGCGTCTACGGGGAGCCGGGTGGCGGCGTAGAGGCCGGCTGCGACGAGCGCAGCGGTGGCGAAGAGGACGAGAACCCGCTGCCGGAGCGAGAACGCGACGATACGGTCGAACATGGAGAGCCTGAAACCGGGAGGGGCGGAGTGCTGCTGCCCTCAGAACGGCCGCGCGCGTCTGTGCACGGCTGTGCACGCGCTCGGCGAGGGCAGGCAGGGTTGCTGGCCGCGCCCCCAACGGGCGCGGCGGTCCACACGAATCCGGCTCTCGCGTCCTGGACGAGTGCCCCCTCTCTGGGGGCATCCATCCGGTGACGCGGCGAGGTACGGATCTATCCTGGCGTGCGGATAGCCTCTAGCCTAGAGGCACGTGTTCGAGCCCCAGCGGCTCGACCTCCGGCAGCGCGGCCACGAAGGCAGCGAACTCGCCAGGCCCCCCTATGGGGCGTGTGCCGACGGCCGGGACGATCCCGGTCGGCGCGAAGACGACGTGGCACAGGCAGTCCGCAAAGGCCCCACCGTCGTGCTCGTGCTCCCCCTCCTCATGGGAGTCGCCGGGAACGGGCACCGCGTGCGCTCCCTGAGCGCCTGGCGCGTCCAGATGCGTGACGCCGGTGTACTCGGCTGCTGCTGCCTCGTCGGCGCACGGGACCAGATCCGTCGTCTGCAGGGCGACGACGAGCGCGAGCAGCGCAGCGATGGGGGCGAGAAAGCGGCGCAGCGTGCTCATGCGGCGACCTGTAGAGGGGGCAGGTTCTCGGACTCGCCTACGTGTTCGGCCGCGGCGTCGAGAAGGACCGCCACATGGTGGTCATCGAGCCGGTGGTAGACTACCCGGCCGTCACGGTCGCTCGCGACGAGCCGAAGCATGCGGAGGCCGCGGAGCTGATGGCTCACGGCCGACTCCGTCACGCCGAGCGTGGCGGCTAGGTCGCACGTGCAGAGCGGCCCGATAC
>NZ_JBARYR010000200.1:0-1644 GCF_049648075.1 Rubrivirga sp.
TCGACTACGACGCCGCACGAGCGAACCCCAAGCTGATCGTCGGCTACAGCGACATCACGGCCCTCCACCTGGCGCTTTACGCGAAGGCCGGGCTGACCGGCGTCTCCGGCCCGATGGTCGCGAGCGACTGGGCGAAAGGTCTCGACGCCGAGACCGAGGATCACTTTTGGGCCGTCGCCGGCGGCGCCCATGACTACGACCTCGAGGGGCCGGGCGGCGAGAAGCTCACCGCCCTCGAGGACGGCATCGCCGAAGGCGTGCTCTTGGGTGGCAACCTGGCGCTCGTCGCGTCGCTCGTCGGCACGCCGTACCTGCCCGACCTCGAGGGCGCGATCCTCTTCCTCGAGGACGTCGCCGAGGCGCCGTACCGGATCGATGGAATGCTGGCGCGGCTGCGGCTGGCGGGCGTCCTCGAAAAACTGGGTGGGATTGTGTTTGGCCTGTTCACCGACGCCGAGGTCAAGCCCGGTCGGCCGACGCTGACCGTCGACCAAGTGCTGGCGCACTACGCCCGGTTCGTCGACGGTCCCGTCGCGAGCGGCTTGGTCTACGGACACGTAACTCGGAAGGCGACGGTCCCGGTCGGGGTTCGCGCCCGACTCGAGGTCGGCGGCACGGCACGACTCCGCGTCCTCGAGGGCGTCGCGTCGTGAACGGCGTGACGGTTTTGGGGCTCGTCGCCGCGGCGCTCACGACCGCGGCCTACGTGCCGCAGGTCATGAAAACGTGGCGCTCGGGGTCCTCGGCGGACCTCTCGCTCGGGACGTACGCGATCTTGCTGGCGGGCCTGTTCGCGTGGCTGGCCTACGGCATTCTCCTGGACGACCTCCCCATCATCGCGGCGAACGTGGTGACCATCGGGCTCGTCGGGTCCGTGCTCGTCCACGTCATCCGCAGCCGACGCAACACCTGATGCGCCTCGCCTTTTTCGCTTCCGGCGGCGGCTCCAACGTCGGCGCCATCTTGGACGCCATCGACCGCGGCGACCTCCGTGCCGAGGCCGTCGGCCTGGTCACCGACCGGCCGGACACGGGCGCGGCGGGGAGGGCACGGGACCGGGCGATCCCCGTCACCGTCGTTCCGCCCGCCGAGCCCGCCGTCTTCGCGCAGCAGATCTTGGACGTGCTGGCGCGCTGGGAGACCGACACGGTCGCGCTCGCCGGCTACTTGCGCAAGATCCCCGAGCCCGTTGTCTGGGCGTACCGGCACCGCGTCCTGAACGTCCACCCGTCGCTGCTGCCCGCGTTCGGCGGTGCCGGGATGTACGGCAAGCGTGTTCATCGCGCCGTCCTCGAGTACGGCTGCCGCGTCTCCGGCGCGACGGTCCACCTGGTCGATGCCGAGTTCGACACCGGCCCCGTGATCTTGCAGGAGCCTGTCCGCGTCGAGGCCGACGACACGCCCGAATCGCTCGCCGCACGCGTCCTCGAGGTCGAGCACCGACTCTTTCCCCAGGCTCTCGCGCTCGTGGCCGATGGCTGCGTGACCGTCGAGGACCGACTCGTCACGATCTCCGCGCCCCTGCGCCCGGACCCCGCCATCCCCTCCGCTCATGATCCCGGTCAAGGACCTCCCTTCCCCTGACGACCGCTACCCGGTCCGTCGCGCTCTGCTTTCCGTTAGTGACAAGACCGGTCTCGCTGA
>NZ_JBARYR010000201.1:0-1681 GCF_049648075.1 Rubrivirga sp.
CCCTTTGGTTCACAGTGGTTTAACACCACAAAAGTTAGGATAATATTTCCTTAATAATGAGCAAAGATGACGCTACGATAGAGCGTCATCCTTGCTCATGCCTGCGGTGTTTACTCCTTAAGACCAAGATACTCCAGTAGGTCTTTCTTCTGGCGGATGTTCTTCCACTTTTTACCGGTGTCTTTGATAACATCGTCTTCTAGCGTTGCCAACGCCTGATTTTTTTGCTCTGTAGAGACAAAAATATAGCGCATGGTCGTGTTGATGTCCGCATGCCCCATCAGTCGTTGGATGGCTACGATATTGAGATGTTGCTCTAGCCAATGACTGGCCCGGGCATGGCGTAGCTGGTGGCAGTGCATATGATCGGGCACGGCGGGATTCCTGCTATGCGCTTTCTGGGCGTATATTTTCAGCCGCTTGTTGACCCCTTCTTGAGTGAGTTTCTTTTTCCCTCCATCATACTGACCGAAGAACAATAAGTCATTGGGATGAGGCTGTTTGCCATGGAACATCTCAATGTAACCCTTTAGGACTTTGGCTACCTCTTTCAGTATGGGTGGCGACCTTCTTTTAGCCCCCTTCCCCAAGACAGCCAGATAGTTTTTACCATGCGGCTCATGGAGATGGATGTCGGCCATTTTTAGCGAGAGCACCTCGTCAATACGGGCCCCGATACTGTACATCAGATAGAATAGCGTAAAATCACGTTTCCCGATCTTGGTTTTCAGATCAATGACCGTAAAAAGTGTCTTGATAGCCACTTGGGTTATTTCCACCTGGGCCGGTCTGACATAGCGCATCTGCCTAACGTCCCGGGCTTCCATTGCTATTTGGATAAAGCGAATGTCTTTTTTGCTCAAGAACGTAAGAAAGTTCTTCAAGCCGGCCAGCCGTTGATTACAGGTAGCGGGGGAGCAGCTTCTTTCGTTTTTTAGCCACAACATCCATTCCTGGATATGCGCTAGTGAAAAGCTATCGCCTGAAAGCGTGTTACCATTGGTTGACTTGACATTTTTCAAGAAGAGGGCGTATAGGGTCATCGCTTCGTGGTAGGCCCGCAGCGGATGAGGGCTCAGTGCCCTGATCTGGGGAAGATATACGTTCTCCCACTCACGTATTGCCTTAGCAATGACTAAGGATTCAGTCCGTTTCTTCATCGTCAAAAAAGTTAGTAAGGTCAGGTAATAGGTCGTGAAGCGCTGGCCCGGTCAATGCTTCTAATTGCTTAAAGAACAAAGGAACCAGTTGATAGTAGTAGCAGGTGCTTTCAATTTTCCGGTGCCCCATGCTGCGGCTCAAGTATAGCAGCTGGTCAAACCACTCCGTACCGTCATAATCCCAACCATTGATATTGGTCACCGCGTAAAGGCTACGCAGATCGTAAGCTCGGGCTGGTTCACTGGAGATGGTTTTCCAGATAGTTCTAAAGATCTTGGCTTGCCAAGAGATTCCATAAAAGTTGCCCTGGTAGTTCGGGAAAAATATTCTCCTACCCGGCATCAGTCGTTCCATCGCCTCGTCATACTGCTTTAACAAGTCCCACATGGTGGGATGCAAGGCCACTCGGTGTTGATCCAACCCTTTAGAATGGGCAATATGGATGATGCCATGGGTGAGATCAACATCTTCACATTGTAGCATACGAGCCTCGTTAGTACGCATACCGGTACTGTAAAGC
>NZ_JBARYR010000202.1:0-3495 GCF_049648075.1 Rubrivirga sp.
TGCCGGGCCTTGAGTCGTGACAGGTCCGTGCCGTGTGCCGCGGCGGTCGCCGTCATCCGGGCGTCAGCGGGCGCCCCGACGTGCCAACCGCCGGTCCCGGCCGAGTCGACCCAGATCTCGGCCCCGAGGCCGGCGGCCTTGACCTTGTCCTGGAACAGGCCCTCGGCGAGCGGGCTTCGACAGATGTTGCCGAGGCAGACGAACAGGACGCGGACGGGGCGCTCGGAAGGTTGCTCTGAGACCATAGCGGACGGCTGGAAACTCTGCGGGTTGGCCAACCCACTACGTCAGCGCCGTCCTCCTGATCCTTTCCGCGACTCCACCTCGCCTCCAAGCGGCGCGCATCGGACATCGGCTACGACCAGCGCGACGCCGCTGGCGTTCGAGGTCTCCGTGGCTACCGAGCGACCCGGACGACCGAGCGCGAGGTGGAGACCGACGTGCCATCGTTCATCTGGGATGTGAGGCGGAGGAGGAACACACCCGCGGCAATGTCCCCAGCGTCCCACGTGGCGTCGTGAGTTCCTGCTCGCACATCGCCTTCGGCGATACGCGCGACCCGACGGCCCAACGCGTCGAATACATCGAGGACGGCTCGCCCAGGCTGGTCCATGTGATACGTGACCGACAACCGATCTGCAAAAGGGTTTGGAAAGGCCTCGAGTCCGACCTCGAGGTCGGGCCGCGACTCGGCGGACACGGGCAGGCCGGAGAACTCGAAGACGTCGAGCGGGCCGAGGCTGCGTACCGGAACGAGCGTGAACACGTCGCCGGTCTCGGGCACCTCCGTGCCACCCGAGAACTGGAGCCTCCACGCGGGTTCAAGCCCTCCGGACTCGTCGGCCTCGAGGATGAACAGCGTGTCTCCGGGACCCGGTCGGCCGTCGTCGTCGAGGTCGTCGAACACGACCGAGCGGGAAGCGCCGTCGCTAGCAGCTTCGACACGGAACCGGAGGTCTTGCTCCGGGATCCGATAGCGGTTGACGGACTGCCCCGTCACCTCGTCGGTCATTGTCAACGTGTAGTCGTTCTCGACGGCGAGCAGGTTGAGAGTGAGGGTGACCAAGCGCACGGACCCGCCCGAGACGACGACCTCGAGGTCGGTGTCGCCCACCGTCCAGCCCGTCGCCTCACTCGCCGATCCCTCAGCGGGGTCTTGGACAACAAGTGCCAGGCCGTCGAACACAGGACTCTCCGTGATCCCGTCGGAGAACGGGACACCCGCCAAGACGGTCTCGCCTTCCTCGAGGTCGGCGACGGATAACGTCTTGGTGCCGTCGCCCTCGAGGGCGAACGTAACGCGGTAGCGGTTACCTGTGAGTGCGCCCTCATTCACGACGCGGACCGCGACGCTCCCGGCCCCCTCGCCCTCGACCCGGACGGCGGGAACGCCTCCCGACCGGGGTGTCGCCTTGACGAACGGGGCCGTCCGCTCCGTGACCGTGGACGTCCCGTCGCTGATCTCGACCTCGAGGACGGCCCGGGTCGTGTTGGGGAAGAGCCCTAGCGGCACGGAGAAGGGTTGAAACCGAGGACGCGACACGAGGTCGAGCTCTGCGACGTCGATGAACGTTGTGCCGCCGTCGGCGCTGTAGCGGACCGATGTCGTCAGCATGGACCCTTCGGGGTCGGCCGCCAGAATGGGAAGGTCGATGGTCGGAGCCGTGACGGCGTCGGCGTACCGGAACGCCTCGTCGTCGATGCGCAACGTGGGCGCGGCGTCGCCGACGTTGTCGATGGCGAAGAACCCAGATGTCGAGATCCCGACCACGCGTCCGTTCTCGTCGAGGACGAACAGGCGGACGAGCGCCGTCGGCGTGTCCTCCAAGGCGCCGACCTCGAGGGCGAACGCCTCAGCTCCGGCCGTCGTCGTCCCGACCTGACGCCAGTCTTGGCCCCCGTCTCGGCTCAGCCAGACCTCGACGGTCGTCCCGGCGTCGCGCGTCGAGGTCCAGGTGACGGACTCGGTGCCGGTCCACCGCGCGTCCTCGACGGGCGCTGTGACCTCGATCGCGTCGGGGTCGAGGCGCACCTTCGAGAACAGCCAGTCGTCCAGGAGCGGCTCGTCGAACCAGGGCGCCCACGGGCCGTGCCCCGTCCGGGCCTCGCTGGTGTAGATGAGGCGGGCGTGATCGGCGACAGCCTGTGCGAGCGAGTCTTGGGAGATCGAGCCCGGGCAATCGAACGCCCGCGCCTCGACCGGCGACCGCCGGCAGTCCGTGTAGATCACACGGCGGCCCAGGTCCTCGAGGGCCTGGACGACGCGCCGCGTCTGGGAGGGGTCGACGACGGTGTCGGTCTCGCCCGTGAACGCCCAAATAGGGAGATTCCCAAGATCATCGGCCTGGGACGTGAAGCCACGGCCGCTCATCGGGACGGCCGCGGCGAACCGGTCCGGCAAGCGTGACACGAAGTCCCACGTCGCATGACCGCCCAACGACAACCCAACGGCGTAGATGCGGTCGGGATCGACCGAAAACTCGGCCTCGATCAACTCTAGGATGTCGAGCGTCGCGAGTTGGATTGGGACGAACTCGGTGACGTCCGGGTCCTGGTCCGTCGTCCAGCGAAGGCCGGTGGGAACTTGAGGGACCAGGACGAAGGCCGGATTCTCGGCCTGGCGGACCGGGTCTGCCCATGACGTCGCGAGCCGGTGAGGGCGGAGATGGCGATAGTCGCTTCCACGCTCGCCGGCCCCATGGAAGGCCATGACCAACGGGTAAGCCACAGACGGGTCGTAGTCCTCGGGCACAAACAGCCCGTAGCTCACGGTCAGACCTCGGCCCTCGAAGGTCCGCTCCTCAAACCGGTCCACGATCTCCGGCTGGGCGGACACCGCTACCGCGCCGGCGCTGAGCATGACGAGAAGAGCGAATGCCCGGGCGCACGAACGTTGGGTCTGCAGCATGGGGTGGCGAGGGGTGTGACGAGGTGAAAAGCGGCTCCCCGACTTGACAGTCTCCAAATGAGATCGTACCGTCAATGTAACCGGTTACAACGCCGTTCCCAAATACAGGGCCGCCTGGCCCTTTCTTTCTGCTCTCACTCGGTAGCGCTTCCACGATGGCCGTCACCATGCGCGACGTTGCTCGGCAGGCCGGGGTCTCCGTGGCCACGGTGTCCCGCGCCTTCAGCGGGGACTCGACGGTCCGGGACATGACGAGAGACCGCGTCCTCGAGGCCGCGGCCCGGATGCGCTACGTCCCCAACGCGACGGCTCGGAGCCTGACGACCACGACGACCGAGTCCATCGGCGTCCTGCTCCCCAACCTGTACGGCGAGTTCTACTCCGAGATCATCCGTGGCGTCGAGGGCGCGGTCCGGGAGCGGGGCTACCACACACTCTTGTCGAGCGTCCACGACGGCCCGGCCGAGCTGGTCGCGGCCCTGCGCGCGCTCGCGGGGCGCGTCGATGGGCTCGTCGTCATGTCGCCCGACATCGGGGCCGAAGCCCTCGAGGCCAACCTGCCGGCCGGGCTCTCGGTCGTCATGTTG
>NZ_JBARYR010000203.1:0-10238 GCF_049648075.1 Rubrivirga sp.
TCGAAATGGACGGTCCGACGACCAGGACTTCGTGCCCCTCGTCGATCAAGTACCCAACGAGCCGCCCGAGCGTCCGCGAAACACCGTCCTCGACGTGATTGTAGTTGCCCGTGAACAGGGCGATCCGAAGCGGCGGCACGTCATGTGGAGCGGGGCACGAAGATGTACCAACCGAAAGGCTACGGGCTCCCGACGGCGAGCGCCTCTTTCAGAAACTGGCCAGTATGGCTTTCGTCGATAGCTGCCAGGTCCTCCGGCGTCCCCTCGGCGACGACAAACCCGCCCCGTCGGCCGCCTTCGGGACCGATATCGATGACCCAATCGGCCGCCTTGATCACATCGAGGTTGTGCTCGATCAGCACGACCGAGTGACCAGCCTCGACGAGGGCGTTGAACGCCGCCAGGAGCTTGCGGATATCGTCGAAGTGGAGCCCCGTCGTCGGCTCGTCGAACAGGTAGAGCGTGTGACCTTGGTGCGTCTTGCTCAGGTGAGCGGCCAGTTTGACGCGCTGAGCCTCGCCGCCCGAGAGCGTGTTCGACGGCTGCCCGAGCGTGAGGTATCCCAGACCTACATCTTGGAGCGTCTTGAGCTTCTTCTCAACCCGCTTCTGGCCAGTGAAGTAGTCGACGGCCTCGTCCACAGTGAGGGCGAGAATCTCAGCGATGTTCTTGCCCTTGTAGCGGATCTCCAGAACGTCCTGCTTAAAGCGGGCTCCGTGGCAGGCCTCACACTCGAGGTAGAGGTCCGCAAGGAACTGCATCTCGATCTGAACAACGCCCTCGCCCTGGCAGGTCTCGCATCGCCCGCCAGGGACGTTGAACGAGAACGTGCCGGCCCGATAGCCACGCACCTTTGCTTGGTGCGTCGAGGCCATCAGTTCCCGAATCGCGTCGAACGCCTTGATGTAGGTGACGGGGTTGGACCTCGGGCTCTTGCCAATCGGTGTCTGGTCGACCATCTCGACGCTCTCGATCAAGTCCGCGCCCTCGATGTGGTCGTGGGCACCTACTTTCCCTTCGAAGTCGCGCCCCTTGAGGCGCTGCAATCCTGCGTAGAGCGTCGAGTGGACGAGGGTCGACTTGCCAGACCCTGAGACGCCGGTCACGACGGTAATCTGGTCGAGGGGGAACGCGACCTCAAGCCGCTTCAGGTTGTGTTGGCGAGCGCCCTTGATCACGATCTGGCGATCCTCATTCCGGACACGGCGCTCGCTGGGAACAGGGATGGTCTTGCGGCCAGACAGGTACGCGCCCGTCAGGCTGTTCTCGTCCTCGAGGGCGTCCTCGAATGTCCCTTCGAAGATGATCTCACCGCCGAGCGCACCCGACCCCGGGCCAATGTCGATGATGCGGTCAGCTCGACGCATCATCTGCTCGTCGTGCTCGACCACCAGGACAGTGTTGCCAATGTCGCGCAGCCCCTCGAGGATCGCAATCAGTCGGTCGTTGTCGCGAGGATGCAATCCGATCGTGGGCTCGTCGAGGACATAGAGGCTTCCGACGAGCGATGAACCTAGCGACGTCGCTAGGTTGATGCGCTGCGTTTCTCCACCCGACAGCGTCATTGCTAACCGGTCCAACGTCAGGTAGTCGAGTCCGACCTCGACGAGATACCCCAAGCGCTTGCGCACCTCATCCAAGATGCGGCTCGCAACCTCGAGGTCGTGGTCGCTCAAGTCGACGGCGTCGAAGAATGCTCGCGCGTCGGCGGTCGTGAGTTCGGCGAGCTCTCCGATGTGAAACCACCGGCGCTCGTCGCCCTCGGTGCCGAGTGCAGGACCCCGAAGTTTCACGTGCAACGCCTGTGGGCGGAGCCGGTAGCCGTCGCATGCGGAGCAGCGCGTGTAACCCCTAAAACGAGCGGAGTAGATGCGGAAATGCATCTTGTAAGCCTTCTTCTTGAGGTAGGAGAAGAAACCGTCGACGCCGACGTAGTCGCCCTTTCCAGACCAGACAAGGTCCTTGTGCGACTGGGGGAGGAGGGTATAGGGCACGTCAAGGTCGATTCCTTCTCGGCCGGCCATCCGCAGGAGCGACCGTTGATGCTTCGACCACTGCTCCGTGCGGAACGGTGCGATGGCGTCCTGGCGAAGGGAGAGCTCGGGATTGGGGACGACTAGGTCTGGATCGACTCCGGGGACACGCCCGAAGCCCTGACACGCTGGGCAAGCTCCGAGCGGGCTGTTGAACGAAAAGAGTTGGGCCGTCGGGTCCTCGAAGGTGATGCCGTCTCGCTCGAACCGCGCCGAAAACTCGAGGGTCTCAAACAGACCTTCGCGTGGCGCGGTGATGACGACTACACGCTCGTCACCTTCGCGGAACGCCTGCTCGACGGAGTCTGCGATGCGACTTGTCGTAGAGCTCTGGTCGGGGTTTGTGGCGAGCCGATCCACGAGAACCAGCAGGCGATTGACGGGCGTCTTCACCGCAGAGGGCTCTGTCTCGCTCAGGTCGATGACATCGGGTTGTGCTCCCTTCGCGGCTTGCTTTTCTGTGGGAAGAGCGATCAGTCGGAAGAACCCTCGGGCTCGAAGCGCCTCGAGTTCGTCGGTTTTCTTGGCCCCCTTGTGCTTCGGGAACGGGAAGCACAGGTAAAACCGAGTTTTCTCATCTAGGGACGCCTGGACGGCCTCGGCGACAGATCGTGGTGAGTCGCGCACGACAGTCTCGCCGCTGACTGGAGAAATGGTCGTCCCGACACGGGCAAAGAGAAGCCGTAGGTAGTCGTAGACCTCCGTTTGGGTGGCGACGGTCGAGCGAGGGTTCTTCGTCCCCGTCTGCTGCTCGATGGCGATGGCTGGGGCTAAACCCGTAATGAGGTCGACATCGGGCTTGTCCATCCGGTCGAGGAACTGGCGTGCGTACGCGCTCAGGCTTTCGACGTAGCGGCGCTGTCCTTCCGCGTAGATCGTATCGAACACGAGCGACGATTTTCCAGACCCAGACGGCCCCGTGACCACGACCAGCTTCTTCTTCGGGATCGTGACGTCGACGTTCTTGAGGTTGTGCTGGCGAGCGCCCTTGACGACGAGCTCACGGCCGACGAACCGCTTCTGAATGCTGTTCTTCAGTGAGTGGGGAAGGACCGATGCGTTCGCCATCGCGAGATAGGTAGCTGAGAGATTCTAGGGGAGAACGGAACGCCCTCGAGGTCGGCGAAGATGCCTATGAATGGTGAAGGCGCCGTGTCAGCGGCATGCACAGACGCTCTACTCAAGTGAGCAGTGCTTCGGTATATGGCAGCCTCAGTTAACTGCGGAAACAGACTGGAGTGGAGTCGGTACCCGACGGTAAGAATCTCACTCACCCCTCTCTCACCCCTCCCAATAAATGGCCCGTCTCTACGCCCGGCTACTTGTACTGGCCTTCTTCTTCGCTTCGGTCGGAAGCGTCTCGGCAGATACGATCACTGTCACTACCCTCGAGGACGAGACAACTGACAACGGTAACTGCTCATTCCGCGAGGCCGTCGAGGCCGCGAATACTGATGAGCCCGTAGGTGGCTGTGAAGCCGGAGACGGCGCTGACGAGATCATATTCGACGAAGACCTCGAATCCGGTTCCATAACCTTCCAGTCCGGGCCGGTGACTGTCACGGACAGCCTAACCGTAGACGGTAGTACGTCCGAGACTACATCCGTCCAGCTCAGCGGCGATTTTTTGTTTCGTCTAATCGAGGTTGAGTCCAGCGTATTGACACTGACAAATATTAGGCTCGCACGAGGCCGAGGCGCACGAGGGGGTGCAGTCCTCGTTCAACCTGACGCTAGACTGGTTGCTGAAGGCGTTTCGTTTACTAGAAACGAGGCCACAGGCAGCGCGGCCACAGACGGAGGTGCAGCTGTCTACGTCGAGGGTGGATCCGCAACGATGACGAACGTCTCCTTCGACTCAAACCGGGCGACAGGAACCTCAGGGTCGGGAGGCGCGGTGTTTAACAACCGTGGGACCGTGACCCTTCGGCGTTCCTCGTTCACCAATAACGAGGCGAACCGCGCCGGGGGCGGAATTGAGGCGAACGGAGGATCTACACTACTCACCGACGTAAGCTTCTCCAGAAACAGGGCGGGTTCCAACCCTGGCAATGGTGGTGCTTTTCACATCACGGGATCGGGCTCCGCGTCTATCCGCGGAGGAACGGTCTCGCGAAACGTAGCAAGCAGTGAGGGTGGAGGCTTCTGGAACAGCACCGGGACGATGACCATTGCTCGAACGGTGTTCACAGATAATCGTGCCGAGGGAGCAGACGCGGACAACGGCGGCGGAGCTGTGTTTAACAATGGTGGTGACGTCCGAATGGATACGACGACGGTCAACAGGAATTCGGCGACAGGAGCGGCTGGTTCGGGCGGCGGCGTTTTCAACAACGGGGGCACATTAACCGTACGATCCGGTGTCTTTACCTCAAACGTCGCTCGGCGTGCGGGTGGGGGCATCGAGGACGCGAATGGAATTGTGGCGGTGGTCGCATCTGCGTTTAGTCAGAACACTGTGATCGACCAGGCGAACCCTGGTAACGGCGGTGCCATCCACAGCGGCGGTGGCACCGTGACGGTATCGGGTGGCGAGTTCGACTCAAACCGGGCCGTTGAGGGAGGCGGTATTTGGACGAGTGGAGACCTGATTGTCACAAGCGGGGGTGTCCTCAACGAGCCGGCCGTGTTCACCAACAACATCGCGACCGGTGATGAGGCGACGCAGGGCGGTGGAGCGTTGTATGCGACGCCTTCAGGTACGATGACGGTAGCCGATGCACAGATCACCGACAACGTCGCGAGTGGTACGTTAGGATCGGGTGGCGGAGTGTTTTCGGCGGGCGTGCTAACGATGACCGAGGCCGTCGTGTCGAGAAACAGAGCGAACCGTGCCGGTGGCGGCATCGAGGACGCAGGTGGAACGGTGATTCTCGAAGACGTCGTGCTACGAGCCAACACCATCGGTACTGCCATGCCGGGCAACGGTGGCGGACTTCATAGCGGCGGTGGTGACGTCATCATCTCCGGAGGTCTCGTGGAGAACAACGTCGCGGTTGAGGGAGGCGGTGTCTGGGTGAGTGGTACGCTCGCGCTCAACGGTGGAGCTGGTGACATCGGCCTAGCGGGTGATGATGGCGACGGCAATGGAGACGGAAGAGACGACGAGGGGAACGACCGCCGCGACGATGACGAAGACGCCATTGATGGTGATCGGTCGGTGTTCACGTTGATCAGAAACAACCGAGCGACGGGCGACGCCGCAGGAATCGGAGGCGGTGGAATCTTCGTCGAGACCGGAGGCGCGGCATCTCTGCGCTACGTCACCCTCGAGGGCAACGCCGCAACTGGAACGTCGGGATCAGGGGGAGGGCTCATGCTCGCCGATGGGACGACGGCAAGCATCGCCTTCTCTCAGATCGTAGAGAACCGAGCGAACCGAGCTGGAGGTGGCATCGAGCTATTTGACGATGCCGCGACGGGTGCAGCTACGACGTCGGTCGAGATGAGAAACGTGACCATCGACGGCAACTCGATTGCGACAGCGATGCCAGGCAACGGTGGCGGCCTTCACGCCGGTGGTGCAGGGCAGGTCTTCGTCCGTCAGACAACAGTATCCAACAACAGCGCTCGTGAGGGCGGTGGTCTCTGGATCGCTGGAGGAGGGGAGTTGAACCTCGGTAACTCGACCGTCACGAGGAACACAGCGACCGATGCCGGCGGTGGCGTCTATGACAATGGAGGCGCGACGATCTCAATTGCGAGCTCCACAATTGCGCTGAACGAGGCCGGTTCAGACGGTGGAGGTTTGGTATCGCAAGGGCAGACGTTCACGCTGACGAACACGATTGTAGGAGCCAACGAAGCGACTGGCCAAGGCGCTGACTGCCGGGGCACATTTCAGTCGGGCGGTAATAACCTGATTGAGTCCGATGCCGGATGCACGTTCGAGGGCGAGACGTCAACGAACGTGACGGGTGTCACGCCAATGCTCGGACCGCTTCGCAACAACGGAGGCTTTACTCTCACGCACGCTCCCGCGGCGGGTAGTCCAGCCGTAGACGCAGGAAACTCGATGTTCGAGTTTGACCAGCGCGGGTTGCAGCGCGGTGGGTTTGGGAGCGGCGTCGGACAGGACATCGGCGCCGTTGAGCTTAACGGGACTCCGGTCGCAGAAGAGGACGGCCCGGAAGGCGACGTCGCCTTCGCGCTCCTCCCGACGCGCCCGAACCCTGTTGCGAACCGAGCAACCGTCTCGTTCACGGTCGCCGAAGCCGGCTCCGCGAGTGTCGCGGTCTACAACGTGCTGGGCCAACGCGTATTGACCGCCTATCAGGGCGATGCCGCGCCTGGCTCCGACCTCGAGGCCGACCTCGACGTGTCGACGTTGGCCGCCGGTGTCTATTTGGTTCGGCTTGAGTCAGCTGGCCAAATGGCAGTCCAGCAGATCACCGTCGTTCGCTAACGTACCTAGGCGGGCTGTCCTCGAGGACGACTCGAGAGCGCCCCGACTGGCTTTGGCTGGTCGGGGCGCTTCTTGTCGAGCCAAGCGCGAGCCCTAGGTGTGGCTACGTTCGCGAGTCATGGGCTTTCTGAATCCACTCATCCTAGCCGGTCTGGCCGCGGCGGCGATTCCAATCGCGGTTCACCTCTTTAACTTCCGACGGCCCGACCGCCTCGACTTCTCGACGCTCCGCTTCGTCCGCGAGATCGAGGCGACTTCGATGCGGCGCGTCCGCATCCGGCAGTGGCTGCTGCTCGCACTCCGGACGATCGCCGTCGTCTGTCTGGTGCTCGCGTTCGCACGTCCGACCCCGACCGCCGGCGCGAGCGTCCTCGAGGACGGCGCGCCACGTAGCCTGGCGCTGGTCGTCGACAACAGCCGGTCGATGGGACTCCGCGACGCGCAGGGCGCTTTGATCGACCAGGCGCGGGAGCTTGGCGCTGCCGTCCTTGAGACCGGGAGCGCGGGCGACGAGCAGACCGTTCTGCCGATGGCGAGGCCACCCGAGTACCGACCGGTCCCATTCTCGACCGTCGGACCCGCCCTCGATGCGGTCGAAGCGATGTCGGCGCGGCCAGGAGCGGAGACGCTGACGGCGGCCGTATCTCGGGCCGCGAGCCTGCTCGAGGGCGCGATTCACCCGCGCCGAGAGGTCATCGTAGTGAGCGATCTGCAGGCGGCCACATTCACGGACTCCGTGAGCGCGACGCTACCCGACGACGTCGACGTGACGTTGATACCACTCGGAGGACGGCGTCAAGTGAACACGGCCGTGACCGACCTCGAGGTCGTGAGCCAGATCGTTGAGCCAGGGCGTCCGGTCCAGATTCAAGCGACCGTCGTGCGGTACGGCGGTCGGCCCGGCACAGTCGGCGCGGCGCTCGTGCTCGATGGCGAGCGCGTCGCGGAGACGGCGGTCGACGTCGTGCCCGATGTCCCAGTTCAAGTGCCCTTTACCGTCACGCCAACCGTTCGAGGCTGGGTCGGAGGCGAGGTCCGCATCGAGGGCGACGCCGCCGAGTGGGACGACGTCCGCTACTTCGCACTCCGCGTGCCGCCGCCGCCCCGCATTCTCCTGGTTCGCGGCGACGGGCAACGGGCGGATCTGGTCGCGCTCGCGCTCGGTGTCGTCGCTGAGGGAGGGAGCGTTGTGCTCAACGAAGTGGCCGAAGGGGGACTCGCTGGCGCCGACCTCGATCGGTACGACGCAGTCGTACTCGCAGGCGTGTCGTCAGTTGGCGACGTGGGGCGGTTGGCGTCGTTCGTCGCCGACGGCGGCGGCGTCCTTACGTTTCCATCGGACGATCCTGCCTCGATGAATCCTCTTCTCGCGGCCGTCGGTGGCGGCCGTGTCGACGGCCTCGAGGGCGACGGGACCGAATCTCTCGGCACGTCCACCGATGTCGACCTCGAGCATCCGGTGTTCGCCGGTGTCTTCGACGCCGCCCGCCCTCGACCCGAGGCCATCGACATTCGCCAGATCGCGCAGTACCGACCCGGAGGCGCCAACGAGTCCACGCTCATCGGGACGCAAGCCGGACCGCCGCTCGTACAAGAGATCCGTCGAGGACGAGGGAGCCTGCTCTACGTCGGCGTCGCGCCCGACCTCGAGTGGAGCGACCTCCCACAGAGCGGCCTGTTCGTGCCGCTCCTGTTCCGCTCCGCCGCCTACCTGTCTGCGGGTTCCGCGATCGAGGACGAGGGCGAGCTGAGGGCCCGCCAGGGCGGATCTGTCCGCGTCGAGGGCGTCGAAGCTGGGGCGGCGCTCCGCCTGGTGGGGCCGGACGGAATCGCTCTCTCGCCTCCGCAGCGGACCGTCCCCGGAGCCGTCGTCCTCGATGTGGACGACGCGGTTACGACGGCAGGGCTCTACCGAGTCGTGCAAGGCGACCGCACGCTTCGTGTTGTGGCCGTCAACGACAGCGCCCGCGAGTCGGACCCCGCCGCTCTCGATGCCGACGAAGCCGTCCGGCGCTTGGAGGACGCGACGGGACGCCCGGTCCGCCTGGTCGCGGACGCTGCCAGTCTGCTCGACGAAGAGTCGTCCTCGAGGACGCCTGTGTGGACGTGGCTGCTCGGGATCGCGCTCGCGTGCCTGGTCGCCGAAACCCTCGTCACGACGCGGTGGAAGCCGTCCTCGACGTAGCCGACCTCGAGGACGTAGGCTTTCGAATTGGAGCGCGAATGAGCACGGGGAATTGCCAGAGCGGGCGACGTTCGCACTCTAGCTTCACGTCGACGGGCACGCATCGGTGCCCTGGCTCGTTTCCCAAGACCCCCGCTTCTGCTTTTGACCCCACTGACCGCCCGACGACGTGAGACCGCTGTGCTGGTCGGCGTCAAGACCCCCGACGCCTCCATCGCCGATCTCAACGACGGCCTCGACGAGCTCGAGCTGTTGACTGACACAGCCGGCGCCGACACGGCCGCTCGCCTGACGCAGAACCTGGCCCGCATCCATTCCGCGACGTACATCGGAAAGGGCAAGGTGGAGCAGCTTCGCAAGCGCGTCGAGAAGGAGTGCGCCGACTTGGTCGTGTTCGACGATGACCTGACGCCGGTCCAGGTCCGCAACCTGGAGAAAGCCCTCGAGGCCGAGAAGAACAACGTCAAGCTGGTCGACCGCTCGGGGCTGATCCTGGACATCTTTGCCAGCCGGGCGCGCTCGGCACAGGCCAAGGCGCAGGTCGAGTTGGCTCAGCTGACCTACCTCCGCTCGCGCCTAACGCGGGCCTGGACGCACCTCGAGCGCCAGAAGGGAGGTATCGGAATGCGCGGGCCGGGCGAGACCCAGATCGAGACCGACCGCCGGTTGATCGGCCGCCGCATCTCGGTCTTGAAGGACCACCTCGAAAAGATCGACCGACAGCGGACGACGCAGCGCAAGGGTCGTGGCGACCAGACGCGCGTTGCGCTCGTCGGTTACACGAACGCGGGCAAGAGCACGCTGATGAACGCGATGGCCGGCGCCGGCGTGTTCGCCGAGGACCGCCTGTTCGCCACGCTCGACGCGACGACGCGCCAGGTCGACCTCGACACAAATAAGGGGATCCTGCTCGCCGACACCGTCGGGTTCATTCGCAAGCTGCCCCACTCCCTCGTGGAGAGCTTCAAGAGCACGTTGGACGAGGTCCGCGAGGCCGATCTGCTGCTCCACGTCGTCGACGTGACGCACCCGAACGCCGAGGACCACATCGCCGTCGTGAACGAGACGCTGGCCGAACTCGACGCGACGGACAAGCCGACGCTGATGGTGTTCAACAAGGTCGACGCCTTGGAGAACAAGGGCTTGTTGGACCAACTCGAGGCCGCGCACGACCACGCCGTATTCATCTCGGCCTCTCGCGGAATCGGCCTCGATGAGCTGCGAGCCCAGACCCTGGCGCTCGTCGAGTCCGACTACGTCGACCGGATCGCGCTTCTGCCGGTCTCCGATCCCAAGGCCCGCGCCCACATCCACAGCGTGGCCGAGGTCGTGGAGGAGGAGTTCGGGTTCGCGAGCGACGCCTTCGACGCGAGCGCCGACGAGCTGGCCGTGACACGCCTGCGGTTCCGCGCCTCGACCAAGAACGCCCCCGACCTCGACCGGATGCTCGAGCGGTTCGGCAACCTGCGCTGGGTCGGGACGGCCCAAAGCGCCGACCTCGAGGACGAGTCCGCCTAGCTCACGACCAGGAGAACCCCGAACGGGTCGAGGATCGTTCTGAACGGGCCGAATCCGCATCTCGCCCGCGTCACTTGGAACGCCTCTTGCGCGTCTA
>NZ_JBARYR010000204.1:0-5904 GCF_049648075.1 Rubrivirga sp.
CCCACAACGAGTCGGCGACGTTCCGGCTGCTCCGGGCGGTCCGCGAGTTCGGGCTCGGCGCCGTCGTCGGCCGACCGGCCGGGGGCAACCTGGCCGGGACGACGGGGGGCGTGTTCGTCCTGCTCCGCCTACCGCGGACCGGGCTCGCCGTCGATCTCCCGCTTTTCGCCTATCGGCCGGCCAGCGGCTCTGGTGACGCGCCACCGGTGCGCGGTCCCCTCGTGCCCGACGTGCACGTTCGGTGGACGGCGGACGATGTCGCGGCGGGGCGCGACCCCGACGTCGAGGCGGCGCTCGAATGGCTAGGCGAGCAGTGACGGCGGAGCCTAGCCTGGCCAACCGCTCCGATGCCCGATCCGGTGCCTCACGCTCCCCGCACCTCCACAACAGGCCGGTGCTCGGTGACCGCCCGAAGAACGCCCGCCGCCCGCTCGCCCGTTGGGACGAAGAACCGGGTGCGGAAGGCGTGGACCTCGGCGAAGACTCCGTCGGCCTCCAACTCGCGCATGGCCGAGTAGTCCGGCCCCACGAGTTCGATCCGGGGCTCGTTCGCCACACGACGGCGGCGAAGCTGCCAGCCGTTGGCGAGGTCGGCCTCGGCGCCCGCCAGCAGCCGCTCGGCCAACGCCTCCGGGGTGATCTCGACGCGGTCGCCTGCAGCGCCCAAGGCTTTGAGCGTCGCGCTCAAGTGCTCCGGCATCACGGCCCGCCCGATCATGCGCTCCCCGCCGTCGGTCTGGGCGCGGTAGACCCTCGGGTGCCCCGCGATCCGGTCCCAGATAGGCAGGATGGTCCCCGTCACCAGGTGGACCGGCTCGACGGTGAACTCCGGCGCCTCTTGCACTCCCGCATCCCAGAGCGCCCTCGCCTCGACGGTCTGGATGGGACGGTGGCCCCCCTCCTCTCCCGCTCGGTGAATGTCCGTCTCGTCCATGAGCCGGTTCGAGCGAACTCCCACTCGGCGCATCCGCTGCACGATCCGCCCCGTCTCCGTCGTCCGGCTCCCGGCGCGGAAGAGCGCGTAGGGCTGCCCGCTCCGCCGGTTCTGGACGAACCCTACCCAGGACCCCAGCCCCTGGGCTTCCTTGGCCCACCGCCAGACCTCGTCCCAGTCCACGACCTCCGTCCGCCGGGTCAGCTCCAGCGTCACGACCTGCGTCGTCGCCCCGGACCGCTCGTGCGTGTAGACCAATCGCTCGTCGGTCTTGACCACGCGCTCGGCCCGGATCGTCTCGACGCCCACGTCGAGTGTACCCGCTTCTCGGGCGGCCTCCGTCGCTTCCTCCAGGTACCCGTACCACGAGTCGAACACGGCGTCCATCGCGCCGGTCTGGAGCGAGAGCAGCCGGTTCAAGAACTTCGGCACCTCGGGGACGGCGCTCACGTTGAGCTGCCCGTCGGCGTCGAGCACCTTGATCCCCATCTGCTCCTCCACGAGCGCCGGGGTGACGCCGGACGCGACCGCCCGGCCCTCGCCTCGGTACAGGTCCACGAACCAGTTGTGCAAGGACGCGCGTGACAGAGGCGTCTCCAGGTTGAACTCGGATGACAAGAGCCCCTGGCTCGCCGTCTGGCGCTGGCCCTTCGTGAGCGCCCCGAGTTGGTCGAGACGCCGGGCGATGGTCGACAGGAAGCGGCGCTGGGCCTTCAGGTTCGTGGTCACGAGGACCAACTCCGGCGGGCATGCCTGGTTGGCGCGGTGGACCCGGCCCATCCCCTGCACGCACCTCGCGCTGCTCCAGCCGGGCTCGACGCAGTAGAGTACCCGGCGCTCTTGGTTGTCGGCCGCGAGGTCGGAGTGGTAGCTCCGGCCGGTCCCCCCGGCCTGGCTGAACACGAGCACGCGGCGCTTGCCCGCCATGAACTCGTCGGCCTCCGCGTTGCACGTCCTCCGGGTTCTGCGCTCCTCGACGACCTGCTCGATACCGTCCACGGTCTCGGTGACGAACCGTCGTTCTCGGCCCGTCACCTCGGCGACGGATTCAGATCCGAAGTGGGCCACGACCTGGTCGAGCACGCCGTGAGGGACGGACACGGCCCCCACCTCCAGCATCAGCCGGTCTCTTGCCGCTACCGCCTCTGGCGACTGGACGAAGTCGCCCGCTGCGTTCTTGACCGGGCGCGAGCGGACTCGGCCGTCGTCGTCCTCGTACTCCTCGTAGAGGGTCGTCGGGAAGCTGGCCTCGACGAACTGCAAGAGCTGGTCGCGGGGCGTCACGTCGAGGTTCCGGAGGTCGTCGCCGTTCGCGACGGCCTTCGCGTAGGCCCGCTCGGTCGCCGCCTCCATCGTGGACACCAGTTGCACGACGACGCTCTCGCCCGCACCCAGCCGGGCCTCCATGTCCCGGATCAGGCTCGGCGCTGACATCGACACGAGCACGTGCAGGAAGAACCGCTGGTGGGCGCCCCAGAACTGGCTGTAGGCCGCGGCTCTGGCTCTCCCGCACTTGTCGGCCTTGGTGACTTCGAGCGCTTGCTGGATGTTGCGGAGCACGACCTGCCACGCCTGGGCGCAGCGGTCGTAGGTCTGGGCCTGATGGGATTCGAGGTCGTGGACGAGCGTCCGGTAGTCGACGCCGTCGTAGGAGACGGAGCGCGCGAGGTAGAGACCCATCGACTTCAGGTCTTTCGCCACCAACTCCATCGCCGCGATGCCACCGGCTGACACCTTCTCGACGAACGCCTCGACGGTGGGGAAGGGCGTGCCCCGGCCCCACAACCCTAAGCGGGCTGCGTAGGCGAGGTTGGCGACCTCGGTGGCGCCGGTCGCGCTCGCGTAGACGATGCGGGCGTTGGGGAGCCTGTCTTGCAGATCGACGACGGCCAGTGCCCGCTGGGATGCCTTGCGGATGCCTCTGGCGCCCGGAGTGTCTAGGGCTGAACTGGCGTTGTGCGACTCGTCGTAGACGATGACGCCCTCGAACTCGGACTCCTCTCCCCCACCGGCTAGCCAGGCGACCACCTGCTCCAGCCGGTCGATGCCGGACTCCGCGCCGTCCCGCTCGCGGGGCTTGCCCTTGAGCGTGTCGTAGCTCGCGAAGCAGACACCCTCGGCGCGCGGGATCGGCCCCTTGCAAGCCCCGAGGTCGAACACGAAGTCCTCCGGGCCGCCCAAGGCGGTCCAATCGCGGACGGCGTCACGCATGAGGTTGCGGTTCTCGGACACCCAGAGCGCCCGACGGCGGCCCTGGAGGATGTTGTCGAGGATGATCGCCGCTGAGGTGTTGTGGGTCACGATGAAGTCGTCCGTGACGTAGAGCCTCGACGCAGCCTCGACCGCAATGCACTGGGCCTCCATCTCGCCCAAGTACTCGACGGATTGGATGTAGCGCCGGGCCGGGTACTTCTCGCGCGGGCCGCACCGCTCGGCCTTCCGGCGGAGCCGGAACGGGGCCAGCCGGTGCGTGAGCGTGATCGTCGTCGCGTAGCAGTCGCGCTTAGGCGTCTTCTTGACCCGCTTCCGGGCGACGCCTCCCAGCGACTGGACGAGAAATGCCACGTCGTCGGCCAGCCGCTCGGACGTGGTGTAGTGAACGGTCACGCCCCGCTCGCTCGCGTACCCGTCGGAGTCCATGAGCCCGCGGAGAACGGCGAGCCGGACCTCGACGGTGTTGAAGAGGTAGTCCTCGGGGACCCACTTCTCCCACGCCCGCTTCCCGCAGAGCCCGAGAGCGCGCACGCCGTTCAGGACCGGATTCCGATAGTGCAGGCGCCCGACCCGCTTCCCCATCGTGATTCCGTAGTGATAGTCCCTCGTCTGGACCTTCCGGAGTTGGACGCCCTCGGGCAGTGCGGCCTCCGTTCGCTCGACCATCTCGGCTTCGCCGAGTGTGAGTTCGATGCTGCTCTGCCGGATGCACCCGTCGCCGATCATGACGCCCAGGAGGTACGGGTCGACCGGGACCTCGCGAGCCTCGAACGCGACCGGGGCCACGAGCGGGACCGAGTGGCAGAGGTGGAGCGACTCGCGGATCTCGCGGAGCGTCCGGATGTCCGGCTTGGGGTAGTTGACGCCCCACCCCTTCTTCTGGTAATACCGCTGGCGCTTGGTCTGGGTGAGCCACAAGTGGTCGTCCGTGCACTCGGTCGCTGAGCCGTCCGAGAACGTGACGCGGTAGACGGCCATCTCGCCCTGAGGAAAGACCCCGGTGACGCGCGTTGGGCGGCCGTCGTCGGAGACGACGAGGTCGCCGACCTGGATCTCGCCCATGAGCCGCCAGCCCGACGGCGTGAGAACGCGGGCGTGGAGGGGCTGGGCACGGCCTTTTCCGACGCCCGTCGCATCGCCGATGAAGAAGCCCTGCCGTGGCCCCTGCTCGTCGGTGCTGGTCCCAGGCAGGTGCGAGCTGTGCGCGTCGCCCGCTCGGCAGACGGCTTCCAGTTGGGCGTCGGAGATCGTGCCGTGCTCGACGAGGTGACGAGGGAGCGTGGGTCGGTAGAAGCACGATGGCGCGGTGGCCGCGGCCATTGCCGCCGACTCGACCAAGCGGGTCGGGTGCGGCTGACTTCCGGCGACGCGCACCTGGGGCCGGTAGGCGTCGAACACGCTCGCCGTGAGCGCGCCGGTCTGGGCGATCTCGCTGGCCGTCTCGACCGCCAGAGGCCGGGCGTCCTCGAAAGGCCACGATGACGTGGACTGCGCTGGCGGAGCCGACCTGGCCCGTAAGTGGTGAGGCGTGGTACCCAGGCTCGCGATCCTAGGTGCGAGGAGGGCAAAGAGGTCGAGTTGTTCGACCGACGAAGCTGCCGCCTTGGAGGCGGCATGGGAGGCGGAGGGAGCCATCGGATGTTCCGGCTGGCGACTGGTGCGGAACCCTCCAAGGGGCTCCGGCCCGCCGCGTTGACGGGCTCGCCCACCGGCCCGGCATCGCGGCAGGCCGTGCCGCTCTGGCCTGTATCTCTCCCCTTCTCAACTCCCTCCTCCGACTCCTCATTCGCCCTGGGTGGCCAGGGCGAGAGCGTTAGAGACCCGGCTCGCCCGCGGCATCAAACACTCCAGGAACGTACCGCTCGGTCACCCGCATCACAGCTCGGGCGTTGGCCGGGTCCTCGGCGTACCGGCCCGCGCGGACCCGACGCCGCCGGCGGTCGACGTAGGCCCCGGAGACGCCCGCGACGTCGGCCGAGAGCGCGAGCCAGCGGTAGACCTCCGCCATCGCCGACGGCGAGATCGCGAACCGGGTCTTGATCCTGTAGAGCCTTCGGTAGACCGGGCTGAGGGCCGGGTAGCGCGACAGGTCCACCTTGACGTTGGTGACCCGGATGCAGTTGGCTGTGACCGCGGCATCCGCGTACCGCTCGCCCAGCCAGCGCGTGTACACTACCTGAGCGAGCTTCGACTGGTAGTACGCCCGGTCGACGCGGAACCCACCCCGTCGGAACTCCGGGTCGTCCAGACGGACGCGGAGGAACGGGTGGAGCGCGAGGCTCTGGGAGGACACCGTGACCACGCGGCCCTGCGGGCTCCGCAGCAGATCGGGCTCGAGCTGCTGCGTGAGCCGGACCCGGCCGACGTGGTTCGTGACCTAGATCGTCTCCACGCCGTCGACCGAAACCGTGGACTCCTTCTGTGAGACGTCGAATGCGGCGGCGTTGTGGAGTAACACGTCGAGTCGATCGTGCCCGGCCGCTCGAAAGGCGGCGACGCCGTCGAGGACCGACTGGCGGGACGACAGCTCCATCCGAACAAGGGAGACGGCGTCGGACCCGCTCTCCCTCCGAGCGGCTCCGCGCGGCGATGACCACCTCGGCGCCGACGCGGGCGAGGGCGACGACGACCGCGTACCCGATCCCGGCGTTGCCGCCCGTGATCAGACAGACCGGGCGCTTCTTGGATGTCACGACGGAAGGTTCTCACACCAGATCTTCAGCCTCCGGTTCTCATCGGCGAGCGCCCGACGAATG
>NZ_JBARYR010000205.1:0-3787 GCF_049648075.1 Rubrivirga sp.
ATGACGTGGTTGTCGAGAACCTCGACGAAGCCGCCGGAGGTCGCGAACTGCAGCCGGTCGCCGCCGACCGTCGTGACGGTCACGGTTCCAGTCTGAGTGGCAGCCAGCATCGGCGCGTGACCACGAAGGACCTCGAAGGCGCCCTCGACGCCGGGCGCGCGGAAGCTGCGGGCCTCGCCACGGTACGCGGCGCGGTCGGGCGAGACGATCTCGACGAGAAGGGAGTCAGCCATAGTGGGGTTTGGGGGTTGGGGTTTAGGGGTTGGGGGTTCATCGGGGAAGCGTTTCCCCAATCCCTAACCCCCAGTCCCCAACACCTACGTCTCTACGCCTCCGCGAGCATCTTCTCGCCGGCCTCGATGACCTCCTCGATGGCGCCCTTGTACAGGAACGCGCCCTCGGGCAGGTGGTCGAGCTCGCCGTCCAGGATCATCTTGAAGCCGCGGACGGTGTCGTCCACCTTGACGTACTTGCCCGGCGTGCCCGTGAACTGCTCGGCGACGAAGAACGGCTGCGACATGAACCGCTGGACGCGGCGCGCGCGGTTGACGACCTGCTTGTCCTCGTCGGACAGCTCGTCGAGGCCGAGAATCGCGATGATGTCCTGCAGCTCTTTGTCGCGCTGCAAGAGCTCCATCGTGTCCTGGGCGACGCGGTAGTGCTCCTCGCCGACGACCTCGGCGCTCAGGATCCTCGAGGTCGAGTCGAGCGGGTCGATGGACGGATAGATCCCCTGCGACGCGATGGCGCGGCTCAGCACCGTCGTGGCATCGAGGTGGGCGAACGTCGTGGCCGGGGCCGGGTCGGTCAAGTCGTCGGCCGGGACGTAGACGGCCTGGACCGACGTGATGGCGCCGTTCTTGGTGGACGTGATGCGCTCCTGCATCGTCCCCATCTCGGTCGCGAGGGTCGGCTGGTAGCCCACGGCGCTCGGCATCCGGCCCAAGAGCGCGGAGACCTCCGAGCCGGCCTGGGTGAACCGGAAGATGTTGTCGACGAAGAAGAGCACGTCCGAGCCGCCCTGGTCGCGGAAGTACTCGGCCAACGTCAGGCCGGAGAGGGCCACGCGGGCACGGGCGCCGGGGGGCTCGTTCATCTGGCCGAACACGAACGTCGCCTGGCTCTCGCGCAGCTGCTCCATGTCGACCTTGCTGAGGTCCCAGCCGCCCTCCTCCATGCTGTGCATGAAGGCGTCGCCGTACTTCATGATGCCCGACTCGAGCATCTCGCGCATCAGGTCGTTGCCCTCACGCGTCCGCTCGCCGACGCCGGCGAAGACGGAGAAGCCGTCGTGGCCCTTGGCGATGTTGTTGATGAGCTCCTGGATCAGGACCGTCTTGCCGACGCCGGCGCCGCCGAACAGGCCGATCTTGCCGCCACGCGCGTAGGGCTGGATGAGGTCGATGACCTTGATCCCGGTCTCCAACACCTCGACCGACGTCGCGAGCTGGTCGTAGCTCGGCGGGTCGGCGTGGATCGGCCGGTACTCCGTGACGGTCGGTGCGGGGAGCCCGTCGATGGGCTCGCCGACGACGTTGAACAGGCGGCCGCGGACGGCCTCGCCGACGGGCATCGCGATCGGCTTTCCGGTCGCGACGACGACGGTGCCGCGCGTCAGGCCGTCCGTCGAGTCCATCGAGATCGTGCGGACGCGGTTCTCGCCCAGGTGCTGCTGGACCTCGAGGACGAGCGTCGGGTCGTCGCCGCGGTCGACCTCGAGGGCGTCGTAGATCTCGGGGACGGCGTCGGCGGGGAACTCGCAGTCGACGACGGGGCCGATGACCTGGAGGACGGCGCCGGTCGTGGTGCCGATGGCGGGCGGGACGGTTTCCATTTCCTTGTGTCGGTAGGAGGTCTCGGAAGCTACCGAGGCGCGCACTGGTTGCCTGTGAACGGCCGGGGGCTGACGGGCGAAGGTTCTGGGAAGGCGCGTCCTCGAAGGGCGTCCGCTACACGCGCAATCGCCACGAGCCTCCCGTGCTGCGCCAGCCTCACCGCGGAGCGTGCTCCACGCGATCGCATCATGGGCGCCAAAGTCGACATCGAGGTTGGACGGGTGCGGCATCAGCAACGTACCGACGGGGCGTGCTCGTCCTCGAGGCCGATCAGACGTTGGGACGCGTCCTCGAGGGTGAATCACCATAGCGAAACGTGGCGCGTCGAGATCTTTCGACTCCGGGCTGCGCCCTTTGCTCAAGATGACGGCTTGGGAGTTCCGTGCCCGTTGACGGCCTCGAGGGCGGTGGCCTGTCGCCCTCTTCGACCTCGGGGATGAGGACGACACACGTCGCCCCGCCCAAAACGCTACAGGATCACCTCGACTTCGTCCTCGAGGACGGCCGGCGTCGCGTCGCGCAGGAAGAGGGCTGAGCCGAACGACAGCGGGCCGAGGCGGCCGGCGAACATCAGCCCGACGATGGTCAGCTTGCCCAGGTCCGTCAGATCGCCCGTGATGCCGGCGCTCAGGCCGACGGTGCCGAGCGCGCTGGTCGCCTCGAAGGCGATGGCCTGGAAGTCAGCGGTCTCGGTCAGGCTCAGGATCAGCAGGCCGACGATCAGGACGGTGGCATAGAACGCGAGTGACGCCACGGCAGCCAAGACCCGGTCGATGGGCACGCGCTGACCGCGGTAGGTCACGTCGTCCTCGCCGCGCAAGACGCTCCGCACGACGGCGTAGACGGCCGAGATCGTCGTCGTCTTGACGCCGCCGCCAGTCCCGGACGGCGACGCGCCGACGACCATCAGCAGGATGACCAGGAACAGCGCGCCCGGGATCAGCCCGCCGATGGGGACGGTGTTGAAGCCGACCGTCGTCATGGCGGTCATGGCCTGGAAGAAGGCCGCGAGCCACTGGAGCGCCGGGGTCGGCCCGAGTAGGTCGCCCTCGATCAAGAATAGGCCGACGGTACCGCCGACGGTGAGCAGGGCCGTCAGGCGCAGGATGATCCTCGAGGTCGTGGTCAGGCGCGGCTGCTTGCCGGTCCAGACGCGCCACACGTCGACGGCGACGATGAACCCGATGGCGCCGAGGTAGGCGAGCGCGGCGACCACGAAGTTGACGCCCGCGTTTCCGGCGAACGCCTCCAGGCTGGTGTCGAACAGGCTGAACCCGGCCGTGCAGAACGCGCTGATCGAGTGGAAGACGGCTTGGTAGAACGCGTTCTCGACGCCGGCGCTCGAGAACAGGCCCCACAGCGCGAGAGCGCCCAGCGTCTCGGCCAGGAGCGTGAACACGATCACGCCGCGGACGAACTCGTCGAGGGCGAACGAGCGCGGCATCGCGAAGTCGGCCGAGAGCATCCGCGTCCTCGATTTCGACAGGCGCCGCCCTCGAGAGAGCACGATGAACGAGCCGAGCGACATGTAGCCGATGCCGCCGATCTGGATGAACAGCAAGATCACCAACTCGCCGAACAGCGAGTACGTACCGGGCGGGCTGACCGTCGCCAGGCCGGTCGTGGACACGGCGCTCGTCGCGATGAACAGGTGGTCGAGGGCGGACGTCCCGGCGACGGCCTGCGCCCACGGCAACGACAGCAACACCCACGCGACGACGACGCAGGTGAGGTAGCCGAACAGGACCAAGCGGACCGGGTGAACGCCCCGGACGGTGCGCGCAACGGAGGCGCGGAAGCGAGTCTGAGGGCTCAACGTCGGGAAGCGGAGTAGCTATGGGAACGGGCGGGGCTACGCCCTCGAGGACGCGGCGATCGTGCGCGAGAGCCGGAGCGCGGCCCACGCGCCGAGCGCCAGGGCCAACACGATGCCCAACGCGACACCCCAGAAC
>NZ_JBARYR010000206.1:0-7480 GCF_049648075.1 Rubrivirga sp.
GGTCTGGGTCGCGGGACCCGAGGCCGCGCCGGAGCGGCTGACGTCGTTCGGCGGCGCCCGCGTGAGCGGACCTCGATGGAGCCCCGACGGCCAGCGGCTCGTGGTCTCGGCCCGTGCGGACGGGGATGCCGACGTGTTCGTGGTCTTGCCGAGCGGCGAGGTCCGCCAGCTCACCGACAGCGACTCCGATGACGTCGCGCCGACGTGGTCCCGGGACGGGATGTGGGTCTACTTCGCGTCCGACCGCGGAGAGCAATGGCAGATCTACCGCGTCCCGTCTGCCGGAGGCAACGCGGAGGCCGTCACGGTCCGCGGCGGCGTCGCAGCGGCCGAGGCCCCAGGCGGCGGTCTCCTGCTCGTTCGGCCCGACCAGCGTGGGCTGTGGCTGCTGTCCGAGCAGGACGGCGAGATCCGCGACGTCCGCGCCGAGCGCCTGCCCGTCAACCTGTCCCCGGCCGACTGGGCCAACTGGACGGTCCAAGGCGAGACGATCGTCGCCTTGGAGCGCCGGTTCGACCGTGCGGCCTCGATCGTGCGCATCGACCCCGTGACCCGCCAGCGCAGCACGGTGGCCGTCGTTCCCGAGGTGGCCGAGGACTCCGGCCTGGGCGTCTTCCCCGACGGCCGGTTGTTGCTCTCGCAGCAGGAGCGGACGGACAGCGACATCGTCCTGGTCCGCGACTTCCAGTAGCCGACCTCGAGGTCGTGCATCGCGATTCCTCAGTTACCGGCGGGCGCGCTCCGTAGTCTGAGACCTCGCCCTCGATGCCATGGAGACTGATTCGACAAGCTGGTACGTCATCATGCTGCTGGCGGGGTTGGCCGTCGGCGTGGCCATCGCCATCGCCAAGACCGTCTTCGAGAAAGACGACGAGTGAGCGCGCTCGCGGACCGGTTCGGCCGTCGGCACACCTACCTCCGCCTGGGGCTTACGGAGCGCTGCAACCTGCGGTGCGTCTACTGCATGCCGGCTCACGGCGTGCCCCTCGCCGCGAAACGGGACCAGCTCTCGACCGACGAACTGGTGCGCGTGACGCGTCTGATGGTGGGGAACGGTGTCGATAAAGTCCGGCTCACAGGCGGCGAGCCGCTGGTTCGCAAAGACGCCCTCGAGGTCGCCCGCCAGGTCGGGAGGTTCGACCTCCGCTCGCTCGCGATCACGACGAACGGACTGCTGCTCGAGGACCGCCTGGCCGACCTCGAGGACGCGGGCCTGACCGACCTGACGGTGTCGCTCGACACGCTGCGCCCCGAGCGGTTTGAGGCGGTCACACGCCGCGCGGGTCTCCCAGTCGTGCTCTCCGCCCTCGAGGACGCGATGCGCCGCGGGTACGGGCGAGGCGGGCGGGCGCTCAAGGTCAACGTGGTCGCACTCAAAAACGCCAATGAGGACGAGGTGGTCGACTTCGCGCGCTGGGCGGCGAGTGAGCCGCTCGAGGTCCGATTCATCGAGGTCATGCCGTTCGCGGGCAACGGCTGGGACCGGGCCGATCTCGTCCCGATGGCCGAGACGCGAGCTCGCATCGAGGACTCGCTCGGCCCCCTGTCCGCCCTCGACGACGGCCCGCACGCGACGGCGCAGACGTTCGCTCAGCCAGGGTGGCGGGGCCGCGTCGGGTTCGTCGCGAGCATGACGGCGCCGTTCTGCGCCGGCTGCAACCGGCTGCGCGTGACGGCGGACGGTGGGCTCCAGGTGTGCTTGTTTGGTGGGTCGCCGGTGAGCCTTCGCGACGCGATGCGCGCCGGCGCGAGCGACCTCGAGGTCGTGTCCTTGGTCCGGAGGGCTCTGGAGGGCAAGCACGCGGCACATGCGGGGATGGACGCGCTGGCGAAGGCTCCACCGCGTCCGATGGTCGCGATCGGCGGGTGAGAGATGGGAGGCGCGTCCTCGAGGACGCTCTTCTGCGACGTCGCCCGCCCTCGAGGGGGACGGACCCGAATTCTGAGGCATCCAGAAGAGCCCGTCGGCCTCGAGGGCGCCCGGTATCTTGAAGACACTCCCCCCACCGAAGTGATGACCGAGACCCCGTCCCTTAGCCACGTCGACGACAAGGGCCAGGCCCGCATGGTCGACGTCAGCCACAAGACGTCCACCGTTCGGACGGCCGTCGCGTCCGGCCGCGTCGTCGTCGGAGCGGAGGCGCTGCGCCTGATCCGCGAGAACGAGATCCAGAAGGGCGACGTCCTGACCGTCTCGAACGTGGCCGGCGTCCTGGGCGCCAAGCAGACCAGCCGGCTGCTCCCGCTGTGCCACGACGTCCTGCTCCAGAACGTCGAACTCGAGTTCGAACTCGAGGACGAGACCGGCACCGTCGAGGTCCGCGCGATCACCAAGACCATCGGGCCGACGGGCGTCGAGATGGAGGCGCTGACAGCGGTGAGCGTGGCCGCGCTGACGGTCTACGACATGTGCAAGTCGGTGACGAAGGACATCGAGATCACGGACATCCGACTCCTCGCCAAGACCGGCGGGCGAAGCGGCGATTACAGACGGGCGAGCCCGCGAAACAACTAGCCCCCTTGGTAGCGTACCGGGGGCTCCACTAGAACACAGAAATGGAAGAGCTCCTCGGCGTCGGCAGTCTGATCATCATCCTAGGATCGGTCCTCCTAGCGATCGTGATCCTGTATTTCATCCCGGTCCGGCTGTGGATCACGGCCATCTTCTCCGGGGTCAAGCTCGGGCTGTTCCGGGACCTGGTCGGGATGCGGCTCAGGAACGTGCCGCCGGCCCAGATCGTCCGGCCGCTCATCACGGCGCACAAGGCCGGCATTCCCGTGTCGCCACCACTCCTGGAAGCCCACTACCTCGCCGGCGGCGAGGTCCAGAAGGTGGTCAACGCCTTGATCTCGGCCGACAAGGCCAACATCGACCTCAGCTTCGAGCGGGCGACGGCCATCGACCTGGCCGGACGTGACGTGTTCGAGGCCGTCCAGGTGTCGGTCAACCCGAAGGTCATCGAGACGCCTCCGATCTCGGCCATCGCCAAAGACGGTATCCAAGTCCGAGCGATCGCGCGCGTCACGGTCCGCGCCAACATCGAGCGGTTGGTCGGTGGTGCGGGCGAGGAGACGATCATCGCGCGTGTCGGCGAGGGCATCGTGTCCACGATCGGCTCGTCGGCGACCCACGCCCTCGTCCTGGAGAACCCCGACAACATCTCGAAGACGGTGCTGTCCAAGGGCCTCGACAACGGGACCGCGTTCGACATCCTGTCCATCGACATCGCCGACGTGGACGTGGGCGAGAACATCGGCGCCAAGCTCCAGACCGACCAGGCCGAGGCCGACCTGCGGGTCGCCCGGGCCAAGGCCGAGGAGCGCCGCGCGGCCGCCGTCGCGTCGGAGCAGGAGCAGCGGGCCAACCTGGTCGCGGCCGAGGCCGAGATCCCCAAGGCGATGGCCGAGGCGTTCCGCTCGGGCAACCTGGGCGTGATGGACTACTACAACCTGCGCAACATCGAGGCTGACACCCAGATGCGGACGGCGATCGGCGGCGGGCCGCCGGAGACGGAGGACCAGTCGTAGCACCGCGCCCTCGAGGTCGAGCGTCGTCCTCGAGGGCGACCGCGTAGATCGATCGCACCGACCTCGAGGCCGGTGCGTCGCGCACGGGCAACGTTTCTGGCTCTTGGGTGTCGAGAGGGTCGCATCCCCCTGACATCATGATCCGTTTGATCCTCGCCGTCCTGATCGCGTGGAGCGGCGCGGCCGCTGCGCAGCACGCCGAGGAGGGCCGGCCGCCGTTTGAGTTGGTCCGCCCTCAAGCGGGCGACGGCCCGCTGTCGGTGTACCTCCGTCTCGTCGAGGCCGAGCCTGGTCTGAGTTCGTCCAGTCGGTCTCATGACTGGGTCGTCCAGAGGCTTGCCCAAGAGGCCGGTCGGCTGGCAATGCACGACGAGGCTCTCCGGTGGACCGACCAGAGCCTCGCTGCCGCCGCGTACGACTCGGTCGGAGTGCTGCCATCGGGTGTGCAGGCGGTCGGGGCGGTCCAGGAGATCGCTCGACGCGCCGAGGCTGCTCAAGTCGTAATGGTCAACGAGGCTCATCACGACGCCTCGACACGTCTCATGACGCGAGATCTGCTCGGGCCGCTGTACGAGCAGGGCTATCGGTACCTCGCCGCCGAAACCTTCACGTCCGACGATGTTCTCGAGCGCCGACCGTTGTACCCGATCCCCCAAATCGGGTTTTACATCGACGAGCCGGTCTTCGGGTCGCTCGTCCGAGATGCCATCCGGTTGGGCTACACGCTCGTCCGGTATGAGCAGATCGAAGACGGGCCCGAAGACGACACGCTGAGCTACCAGCAACGCCGTGACTTTACGCAGGCCCAGAATCTGGTCGACCGAGTGCTCGCGAGCGACCGCGACGCTCGGATCTTGGTTCACGCTGGGTACAGCCACGTCAACGAGCGGCCGGGCGAGTACTTCCACCCGATGGCCGACTACTTCCAAGGGATCACCGGAATCGATCCGCTGACGGTTGATCAGGTGGAGTTGGGTCCACGGTCCACGCCTGCGTTCGAACACCCGACATACCGTGCGGCCCTCGCGACGGGGCTGGTCGCGAACAGCCCCGTGATCCTGCTCGACCTCGAGGGCGAACCGCTCGACCCGTCGGGGCACGAGGTGTTCACCGATCTCCAGGTGGTCCGTCCGCCGACCTCGAGGCCGGTCGCGACGTTGGGCTACGGAACGCTCCGCTCGTTCCCGCTGCCGGGCGCGTGCGGTCCGTGCCTCGTCGAGGTCCGCCGCAGCGACGAGGGCCCGGACGCCGTCCCCGTCGACCGACGCGTTGCACTCGAGGGCGGGACCGTCGAGGTGATGGGGCCGCGCGACGTGCCCCTCGTGGTCACCGTCCTGGACGGCACGTCGCCACGCGTGCTCGACCGCCGGATTGCCGTCGCGCGCTAGCCGTCCTCGAGGGCGGAACCCTGGCGGCTCCGAAAGCGACAACGGGACCCCAGCGCTCCGACCGTGTTCGATCTCCCGCTCTCCGTCGTGTCCCGCTCGTCCGCGTTCGCGGCGGCGGCGGCGCTCTCGACCACCCAAGACGTCGTCCGCGGCGTGCTCCCGTCCTTAACGGACCAGGCTGATCCGGGGCTCGTCGCCGAAGAAACGTTGGCGCTCGTCTCGACGGTGACCGCTCGCGCCCTCGAGGTCGGGCTGCGGGGACAGCCGGAGGTGCAGGCAGCGGCGGGGACGGCGCTAGCGGAGCTGCCCTACCTCTACCACGACTTCCTGTTGGGCGCCCAGGTGGTCGCGGCCGGCGGCGAGGGGGAGGTGGAGCCGGACCAGTCGGTGTACGAGCGGCTCGACCGGAAGACGGCGTTCTACTCGGCGCACCTCGCGCCGGGGCGCTTTCCGGGGCCGAGCCTGTTGCGCGAGAAGATGCCGCTGTGGATGGGCCGCGTCTCGCCCCCGAAGCTGCCGACGTCGCCCGACGCGCGGCTGGCGGAGACGGGGCTCATCGAGGTCGTCGCGGCGCACGCGCGGTTGGTGACGGCGTTCGCGCAGAAGGCCCTCGAGGATGCGGCGTGACAGTGAGCAGTACGACTCAGCCCTAACTCGATTGACCTCTAACCTTTCAGCTCGTTCCCAATGGATAGCCAGGTCGTAGAACTGCTCGGCCGTCATTGCCTCGCCGACGAACTGCTCATGGCCGGCCTAGAGGTTGCCTACCCCGCTCGGGACCGCGGCATCGATGTTATCGCGTACGCCGACCTCGACGCGCAGTCGGGGAGGTTCGTCGCTTGCCCCATCCGAATGAAGGCGTCCTCCGGTAGACGGTTCGGGGTCCATCAGAAGTACGAGAAGTTCCCCAATCTGGTGCTCGCATTCGTCTGGAACCTTTGTTCGCCCGACGAGGCTGAAACGTATGCGCTGACTTATCCCGAGCCGGTCGGTGTGGCCAAAGCGACAGGGTGGACCCGGACTAGTTCGTGGATCGAGAAAGGTGGATACTCATCAAAGCCGAGTGCCCGTTTGTTGGAGCTCCTGGAGCCGTACCGAATGACGCCGGGACAGTGGCGCGAGAAGGTCATCGCTTTGACCAGCCGAGAGGGATAGCTCGTCCTCGAGGACGCTACAACCTCGCCGCGGCCTCAACGGCAGCGACGAACGTCTCGGGGTCGTCCGGCGTCACGACGACGGTCTTGTCCGGCCACCGCAACACCACAGAGCGCGAGCGGTCCGTCGCGTAGGCCGTGAACCCGCCGACCCGCCCACTCCGGTAGCGACCCACGAACGCGAACGGGCCGCCGATCCCAAACGTCCGAAACGCGAACCGCATCGCGTCGGGATCGACCTCGACGTCCTCGAGGTCGCGGAGCTCGAGGCGCGTTTCCCAGCCGGGGCGCTGGATGACGACGGCGTCCGTCTCGACGACGTACCCGCGCACGGCGAGCGCGCCGGCCACGCCCAGGATGGCGAGGACGACCGCGACCGCGATCGCCGCTCCCGAGGCGAAGGCCCCGATCACCACGACGACCATGAGCACGCTGATGACCGTGAGCGGAGCGGACCAGGGAGCATCGAACGTCAAGCGCATCGTACCGGAGGAAGACGTGCGAGACAGTACGGCCTCGAGGCCGACGGGTTACGCGAACAGCGCCTCGACCTCGCCGTCGCGGGCGGTCCGGCCCGCCGGGTCCTCGAGGTCGAACACGCGAGCTGCGCCGTCGCCCAAGAGCGTGACGCGGCCGTCCTCGATGCGGACCGCAGTGCCCTCGGGGAGCCCGACGACGGGCGAGGCCGGGTTGGCCGCGACGAACTCCGAAAGCCGCTCAGCGCGCGTCTCGCCGCGGTGGCCGTCCGGGTGCGCGTCGGTGTAGTGCGGGTTGATCTGGACCGGGACGAGCCCGAGCGCGTCTAGCGTGGGCGGCTCCACGATGGGCATGTCGTTGGTCGTGCGGATCGTGGGGCAGGCGAGGTTCGAGCCGGCGCTCCACCCGACGTAGGGCGCCCCGCCCTCGACGCGGGTGCGGACGGCCTCGAGGACGCCCGTGCGGATCGACTCGCGCAGCAGGTGGAACGTGTTGCCTCCACCTACGAAGACCGCGTCGGCCTCGAGGACGGCTGTTGCTGGTTCCCCCGTGTGGACGCCCGTGATCTCCAGGCCGAGCCCGTCGAGGGCGGCAGCGACCTTGGCGGTGTAGTCGTCGTAGCTGAACGTGACGGCGGCGTACGGGACGAAGGCGACGCGGCGAGCGTCCCCGAGCGCGTCCCGGATCCAGTCGCGCGCGTGCGTGAGGTAGCCGGCGTCGGACGACGAGTTGCTGAGCAGCAGGATCATACGTCGACCTCGATCAGGACATCGTTCTTGCCGACGGCGTCGCCGGCCTCGACGCGGACGGCGGCGACGGTGCCGGCTGCGGGCGCCGACAGCTCGTTCTCCATCTTCATAGCCTCCAGGACGACGACGCCTTGCCCGGCCTCGACGGGGTCGCCGGCCTCGACCAGTACGCGCAGGACCAGGC
>NZ_JBARYR010000207.1:0-2346 GCF_049648075.1 Rubrivirga sp.
GTCGAGGACGGTGCCGCCGGCGAGAAGGAGGTCGAGAGCCATGGGTGTTCGAAAGAGGGTCCGGGAAACTACCGGCGACGGGGACCTCGGCGTGCCCGGCTGGGTCCGACGCGTTCCTCATCGTCGACATGTCACGTCTCGTCGCTCTCGCCCTCGTCGTCTTGTCCGGCTGCCTTCCGGCACAGCCCCGTCTCGCCCTCGAGACCGAGCCGCCGTTCGACGTGTTCGCGTTCTTCCAGGGCGAGACGGCCGGACTAGGCGTGCTGCACATTCGAGGACGCGCGCCGGTCCCCGTCGAGGTCGAGAGCGTCGGGACCGTCCTCGAGAGCGGCGACCTCGAGTTGGTCCAAACCATCACGCGCGGCGACGACGAGCCGTACCAGCGAACGTGGACCTTTCGCGCCCTCGGGGACGGCCGGTACACCGGCGACTTGACGGAGGCGACGGGTCCCGTCGAGGCCGAGGCGTCGGGCAACCGCTTGGTGATCGGCTACCGAACAGGGCGGTTCACGACGGTCTCGCAGACCCTCGCGTTGCAGCCAGGCGGGCGGCTGGCGCTGAACCTGCTGTCGGTGCGGGTGCTGGGGGTCCCGGTCGCTCGGCTGACGGAGCAGATCCGTCGCGTCGAGGACGAATGACGACCTCGAGGCCGCCGGAGGGTTGGGCGACAATGACCGAGGCGATTCCGTCCCCGGGTCTGGTCGGATTCCCCCGATTTCGGGCACCTCAATCTTGGTCACCGGTCCCGTCCGCCGTTCGGCGGCATCGCTCCGCCGCTCACCGGTTTCCGTCGCAGCCGGCGGTCGCGAGAGGGTACCCTTCCGCCCTCCCAACGGCCAGACGCAACGGCACGCCGTCGCGTTAGCCCCTAGCTCCATGCGCACCGCACCCCTCGTCCTCGCGTTTCTTCTGGCCATGAGCGCGCAGGCCCAACCGATCGAGGGCGCGCGCTCGACCCTCAAGCGTGTCTACAACCTCGTACCTCCCTCCGAGCCCGACGACCGCCCCGTCGGTGCCCTCCGTCGATCCGAGGTCGAGACCTACGGCCTCGACGGCCGCAGGCTTCGCGTCGAGTGGCGCGGACCCGACGGGGCCGTTCAGCTCGCGTTCATGGAGCTCTACGACCACACGGGCCGATCCGTAGGGGCCGTCTACTTCGAGGGCGGCGAGCTCGACCCGAACCTCGAGCGGAACGAGTACACCCCGGGTGCCGCGCCTGGAACGACCGTCAAGCGCGTGACCTACTTCGGGGCCGACGGGGTGACAACGTCCATCAACGAGTTCGTCCTCGACGCCGACGGTCGCGAGTTGGTGCGGCGCTACGGCGACGCAGAGGGAACGGTCCGTGGATCCGACACGATCGACTACGACGGCGTAAACCAGACCGGCTACGTGACGGAGTCGGCCGACGGGTCGAGGAGATCCGAATACGTGTACCGCGTCGAAACGGTCGACGAGCACGGAAACTGGACGAGCCGGACCGTCGAGCGAGACGGCGAGCCGAGGCTGTTCGAGACGAGAGAGATCGAGTACATCAGCGAGTAAGTCGCGCCCGCCTCTCGACCTCGAGGGCGGCTGGGCAGCCGTAGCTCAAGAAACATCGCATCCACACGCCATGCGCGAGTACGACCTGATCGCGGAGTGGTATGCCGAGACCCGCGACCTCGACGTCGGCATCCCGGACCTCGATGTGTTCGTCCGGGGACTTCCTCCCCACGCGCGAGTCCTCGACCTCGGATGCGGACACGGACTCCCCATCGCCCAGCGCCTGGTCCAGCTCGGCCTCGAGGTCGATGCGCTCGACAGCTCGCCGGAGATGGTCGCACGATTTCGGGCCAACCTCCCAGGCGTCGCGGTTCAGTGCGGGCGCATCCAAGACGCCCACGTTGCCCCCGCTTCGTTCGACGCCGTCGTGGCGTGGGGCGTCCTGTTTCACCTGTCGGCCGCCGACCAACAGTGCGCCCTCGAGGACGTTGCCTCGTGGCTCGTGCCCGGCGGCCGGCTCCTGTTCACGTCCGGCGACCTCGAGGGCGAGCGCACGGGCGAGATGGACGGCGTCGTGGTCCACTACGTCTCGCTCGGCGTCGACGGCTACCGCGAGGCTCTCGGGCACGCTGGGATGCGCCTGGTCAGCCACCACAAAGACGCGTGGGAGAACGACGCGTACGTGGCTGAGAAACCGGAGTAGCACCGCCAGCCGCCGCACGCACCGTCCGTTCGGAGGCGCCCTCGAGGCCGAGCGCGTCGCCGACGCTGTGACACGGGCGTCCCGACCCTACAGCGCGACCTCGTCGAACGCGCCCTTGCCGTCGTTCCCGCCTCGCGAGCCCTTCAAGGCCTGGACCG
>NZ_JBARYR010000208.1:0-11269 GCF_049648075.1 Rubrivirga sp.
TCGATCAAGACGATCGGGGATTTGGTGCGCCGCGAGGAGAGCGAGATGCTCAAGTTCCGCAACTTCGGCCGCAAGTCGCTCTTGGAGCTCGTACAGGTCCTCGACGAGCGCGGTCTGCGCTTCGGGATGGACGTCGAGCGCTACGGGGAGATGGCCTAGAGTTTTGAGTTCGAGCTGCGGCCGCCCTCGAGGGCGGCCGGGCTCCAGACTCCGAGCTCAACACTCAATACAGTCATGAAACACGGAAAGAAGATCTTGAAGATCGGCCGGAACGCCTCCCACCGGAAGGCGACCCTCCAGTCGATGTCGGCCGCGCTCCTGGAGCACAAGCGGATCACGACCACGTTCGGCAAGGCCAAGGCGCTCCGCCGGTTCGTCGAGCCCGTCATCACGCACGCCAAGGACGACTCGACGCACAGCCGTCGGCAGGCCTTCCGCAAGCTGAACGACAAGGAGTCCGTCAAGCGGCTCTATGGCGAGATCGCGGAGGCTGTCGGGGACCGTCCCGGTGGCTACACGCGGATCGTGAAGCTCGGCCAGCGTGCCGGCGACGCGGCCGAGATGGCGATCGTCGAGTTGGTCGACTTCAACGACGTCAAGCCGGACGGCTCGACGAGCACGAAGCGCAAGACCCGTCGGTCGCGCTCGCGCAAGAAAGGCAACAACACGGCTCCGACCGTCTCGGCTGCAGCTGCAGACACGCCCCTCGAGGACGCTCCCGAGGAGACCGCCGTCTTGGAGGCCACGCCGGATGCCGTCCTCGAGGACGGACCCAACCCGCAGGCCGCGACGCCGGCTGACAGTGAGGGCTCCGACGCCACGACGCCGGACGGTCAGGGCGCTGTCGAGGTCCCGCCTCACGGCGACGATCATCCCGACGCATCGCAAGGTGCGGCAACCGAGACGGGAGAGCCCGGACCGGGCGCCGACGCGGAGAACCTGGGACGGAGCCACGACAACCGATAGGTCTGCGTAGCGATCCGCTAACACGGTCAATCGGCTCTGTAGACGTTGCGGGGTCCTGCCTTTGGGTAGGACCCCGCTTGCGTTCGTCCTCGATGCGGTGCGTCCTCGAGGACGACACATCCGCATCGGAGTCGGTGTGAACACCGCGCGAGGCTACTCTACATGGATTGCGATCTCGAGGTCGGTCGCACGACGCTCTACGCCTCGGCCCTCGAGGTCGGATGGTGATGAGGAGCTGACGGGCGGGACATACCTTGAGTCAGAACACCCGTAGCTCAGGCGTTGGTCTGGGGTGCCGACCTCGATGATCTCCGCCTCTGCCACTCTCAACCAACACCTCGACGACCTGGTCGTCGTGCCGGAGTACGAGCGGCGGCTCCGCGTCCTGTTGGAGCACTGCGAACGGAACCTGCCGTCGGTCGACGAGGCGCTGATCCGGCGCGCGTTCCGCGTCGCCTATTGGGCGCATCGCGACGACCGCCGGGCGTCCGGCGAGCTCTACATCTCGCACCCCCTCGAGGTCGCGCTCATCGCGGCCAAAGACATCCGCATGGACGACGTGACGGTCGCGGCGGCGTTGTTGCACGACACCGTCGAAGACACGGACTTGTCGCTTGATCTGCTGCGGAGCGAGTTTGGAGAGGAAGTAGCCCGGATCACCGATGGCGTGACCAAGATCGGAAGCGTGTTCGAGAGCCGGGCGCTCGGCCGCGCCGAGAACGTTCGCAAGCTGATGCTCTCGATGGCAAGCGATGTCCGGGTGATCCTGGTCAAGTTCGCCGACCGGTTGCACAACATGCGAACTCTCGGCGCCATGCCAGAGGGCAAGCAGCTCCGAATTGCGGCCGAGACGAAGGACTTGTTCGCTCCGCTCGCGCACCGGTTCGGGCTCCACGAGGTCAAAACCGAGCTCGAGGACCTGTCGCTCAAGTACCTCGAGCCCCAGGCGTTCCAAGAGATCGCGACGGGCCTCAACGCCAAACGGCGACAGCGCGAGCGCTACGTCGAGAAGTTTATCGGCCCCGTCCGCGCCGAACTCGAGGACGCCGGGTTCGCATTCGAGATCTACGGACGCCCGAAGAGCATCCACTCGATCTGGCAGAAGATGCGGCGCCAGGGCGTCGGCCTCGATGAGGTCTACGACCTGTTCGCGATCCGCGTCATCCTGGACAGTACCGGTAAGCAGGGACGCGAGGACTGCTGGCGCGCGTACTCGATGTTGACAGCGCTCTATCCGCCCGTCGATGGACGCTTCCGCGACTTCATCTCGAAGCCGAAGTCGAACGGCTACCAGAGCTTGCACACGACCGTGATGGGACCGGACGGGCGCGCGGTCGAGATCCAGATCCGGACGGCCGAAATGCACGCGATCGCGGAGCGCGGCGTCGCGGCGCACTGGATGTATAAGGAGGGTGGGGGAGATGGAGCGATGCCAGCGGGCGCGCGCGACTCGAGGCTGGACGAGACGTTTGCATGGGTCCGAGACCTGCTCGAGAACCCTCGGCCTGATGACGCCGGCGAGTTCGTCCGTGAGTTCCAACTCAACCTGTACGACGAGGAGATCTACGTCTTTACGCCTGGCGGCGACCTGGTCACGTTGCCGCGTGGCGCTACACCGGTCGACTTCGCCTTCCAGATCCACTCCGAAGTCGGGTTTCACTGCATCGGGGCCAAGGCGGATGGAAAGATGGTCCCGCTGTCGTACCGGTTGCAGTCCGGCGAGCAGGTCGAGATTCTGACCTCGAAGCGGCAGTCGCCGAACCCCGACTGGGCCGGCTTCGTGGTGACGCACAAGGCGCAGAGCCGCATCCGCCACTGGGTCAACGAGCGGCGCCGGAAGGCCGTTGCGCACGGACGAGAGCTGCTCGACAAGAAGCTGGCTCGGGCCAAGCTGGCGCCCGACGAGCAGGAGATCAACAAGACAGCCAGCAAGCTCCGGTTTCCGTCGGCGCAGCAGTTGTTCTTCGAGGTCGGCACCGGCCTGTTCGACCCTGCCGACTTTGTCGCGGCTCTGAAGAAGGGACTCCCGACAGAACCCGAGCCGGAGGTCCCAGCCAACGTGTCGCCTGCGCTCCTCGAGGTCGAGGAGGCCGCCCTCGAGTCTCGCGACCTGGCCCGTGAGCGGGCCGGCGGCCGGACGGCGCTCGTCATCGAGGGCGAGCACCACACCGACCTCGCCCTCGAGTACGCCGCCTGCTGTGGCCCCATCCCGGGCGACAACGTATTCGGGTTCCTATCGAGGACGGGCGTCGTCAAGATCCATCGGCGATCGTGCAAGAACGCGCCGCACTTGTTCGTCGACCATGCGGAGCGAGTCGTGCCCGTTGAATGGAGCCGTCAGAAGGACGTGCAGTTCTCGTCGACGCTACGGATCGTGGGTGAGGACCGGGTCGGGATCGTGAGTGATATGACGGCGGTCATCTCCAAGAGTTTGAAGACGAACATCCGCTCGCTGACCGTGACGAGTGAAGACGGAATGTTCGAGGGGACGATCGTTCTCTATGTCAGCGACGTGAAGCAGCTCCGTCGTATCATGAAACGGTTAGGTCGGTTGGACGGGATCTACGGCGTCTACCGAGACGACTGAGCCTGTGCACCGTTGAACCTATGTGTGCAAAGGCTGCGCACCGCTCGGAGCTCTCCCGGTCCGTGAAGGGGATGGGGTTTGCGGAGGTGGCCTGAGGGCTTATGTTTGTGCAACATCCGACGTCGGAGGGCCTTGCTCGTGCGGGGTCAGCCCGTCCTGACGCTCGGCCTGGCCCCCGGTGGCACCATATGTGCACGTGCCGGGCTCATCCCACCATACACCTGATGGACTCCCAGACCGACCGCGTTCCAACGCTCACCAAAAAAGACGTCGCCCGACGCGTCTCCGCAGAGATCGGAGAACCGCTCTACAAGTGCGAACCATGGGTCCAGGCGACCATCGAAGCACTCCGCGACTTGATGACATCGGCAGACCCCGAGGTCCGCATCGAGCTACGAGACTTTGGTGTCTTCGAAGTCAAGAAGACCAAGGCGAAACCGAAGGCTCGCAACCCCAAGACGAACGAGACGGTATTCATTCCGGCTCGCCGCAAGACTCACTTTAAGGCGGGCAAGCGGCTCCGTGAGGCGCTTCAGCAGCCGCTCGAAGAGCTCGGCTACGACATCCCCGAGGGCAGTGCGGATCACCCGTCGCAACGCTCACGCGCAGCGTAGCCGTCCTCGAGGGCGGCGCACGGCGGTCCATCCCGCTACGCGGTAGGACCGGTGCACTAGGTTGGCCCGATGGCTACGACGAGCTCACGCATCGCAGGTGTCGACTACGGCTCTCGCCGCGTCGGGATCGCGCTCGCGGACCCGCTCCGTCTGTTCGCGAGACCCGTCGGCACCTACGCGCCTGGCGACGCCCTCGAGGTTCTGGCCCGGATGGTGCGAGAGGAGGGGGTCTCGCTCGTCGTCGTTGGACTGCCGCTCCTCGAGGACGGAAGCGAGGGCGAGGCCGTCAAGCGAGTCCGGCCGTTCGTCGGCCGGCTCAAAAAGGCGGCGGGCGTCCAGGTCGTGTTCCAGGACGAACGGGACTCCTCAACACGCGCTATGGAAGACCTCGTCGAGGCCGGTGTTCCTCAGGGGCGTCGGCGCGAGAAGGGCACGCTCGATGCAGCGGCGGCCTGTGTGATCCTTCAGGACTGGCTGGACGAGCAAGGGGAAGTCGGGTGAAGAGGTGCGCGAGGCGCGTCCTCGAGGGCTCACGGCGCGATCCGACGCGTAGACTTGCCGAGCCTCAGACCTAGCGACCGTGATCCTGCCGATTTATGCCTTTGGGCAGCCTGTCCTGCGAGAGCCCGCCCTCGAGGTCGAGGGCGACAGCCCGGAGTTGCAGACGCTGATCGACGACATGATCGAGACGATGCACGAGGCGCATGGCGCCGGACTTGCCGCTCCCCAGATCGGAAAGAGCCTGCGGTTGTTCGTCGCCGACCTGACGTCGTACGCCGAGGACCTGGCCGACGAAGACGGCGTCGTGCCGGAGTATGCGACCAAGCCGCTGGTGTTTATCAACCCGGAGATCGTCCTCGATGAGGAGTCCCCGGAGGTCGACGTGGAGGAAGGGTGCTTGTCGATCCCGGAGCTGCGCGAGACCGTGTGGCGGCCCGACGCGCTGAAGGTCCGCTTCCTCGACCGCCACTTCCAGGCTCAGGAGATGGTGGCCGACGGGCCGCTGTCGCGCGTGATCCAGCACGAGGGCGACCACCTCGACGGTGTCCTCTATCTCGATCACCTGTCGCCGCTCCGCCGTCGCCTGCTGAAGCGCCGCCTCAACGCGATCGCTCGCGGCGACATCGAGGCCGACTATCCGCTCTCGTTCGTCCGCTCGTAAGGACCCCGCACCGGAGAGGGCCGTACACCCGCCCCATCTCTCTACGGACTCATGGCTGACCTCTCGACCAAGAAAGACCCCCTCCACTTGCGCGACGAGCGCCCCGACTACGTCGAGGACAAAGTGGGGCTCGGAAACCGGCCCGGCAGCGACGACGACCTTTCCGAGCAGCAGCCCCCAGGCGTGAACCGCGGCCCGCAGGACCCGGGCTCGCTCGGCGTCGAGAAGCCGACGGTGTCGCTCGACGAGGACGCGGTGCGCAAGGCGGAGTCGGAGGGCAAGGGCTACCAGTAGGCGTAAGCGTCGCCCTCGAGGGCGCGTCCGCGACATCCCAACCGCTACCACGTGTCTGCACCCGTCGCCGCGCTCCTGTCCGTCCTCGCGATCTCACTCGCGTCGCTGGCAGGAGCCCTGACGCTTTCTCTCGGACGCGCCCGGCTCGAGCGGATCATCTTCCTGCTGGTCTCTTTCGCGGTCGGCGCGATGATGGGTGGGGCGCTGCTGCATCTGATCCCCGAGAGCTACGAAGCGCTCGGCGGCGGACCCAAGACGGGGCTTTTGGTCTTGGCCGGCGTGCTGGCGTTTTTCGTCCTGGAGAAGTTTCTCCACTGGCGCCACCAGCACGGGGCACCGGAGGCGTTGGCCGGCGCGACAGGGCATTCGCACGGCCACGGCCACGGCCACGGCCTCGAGGCCGGCGCGGCACCGTTCGCGCTCGTCAACTTGGTTGGGACCATCGCCCACAACGTGATCGACGGGGCGATCGTGGCGGCGTCCTACATGGTGTCGATCCAGACGGGCATCGTGACGACGATCGCGGTGATGTTGCACGAGATCCCCCAAGAGATCGGCAACTTCGGCGTGTTGGTCTACGGCGGGTACTCGCCGCGCCGGGCGCTCTTCTACAACTTCGTCGCGGGGCTCGGTGGCCTCGCCGGCGCGGGACTCGTACTCGTTCTGGGCGCCGGCTTCGAGGGACTGGCCGACTACCTGCTACCGATCACGGCTGGTGCGTTCCTCTACATCGCGGGGAGCGACCTGATCCCGGAACTCAACCGGCGGCACAGCTACCCGGCCTCGAAGGCGGTGGGTCAGCTTCTGATGATGCTGCTCGGGATCGCGGTGATGGCGCTCCCGCTGTTGATTGGAGGGGCGGGACACTAAACAGGTCGCCCTCGAGGTCGACTTGTTCTTATGGTGACTCAGTCCATCCTCGAGGACGATGGGCAATGTCTTGTTAGCCGGTTCGGCCTCGAGGTCGCATCTTGCGGCCCCCCGTTTCTCTGAGTCGTGCTCACGGCGGACCTCCTGCTTACCGGATACCAGATCGGCATCTTCCCGATGGCCGACCTCGATGGGTCCATCGGGTGGTACGCGCCGGACCCGCGGGCTGTGCTGCCGCTCGACCAGTTCCACGTTCCGAAAACGCTGGCCAAGACGGTACGGCGGGGCGTCTTCGAGGTCGAGGTGAACCGGGACTTCGAGGGGACCGTCCGAGCCTGTGCGGCGCCGGCGCCCGGACGTGAGGTGACGTGGATCTCGGAAGACGTCGTGCACGCCTACTCCGAGCTCCACCGCATGGGCTTGGCACACTCCGTCGAGTGCTGGCGGGACGGCGATTTCGCGGGCGGTCTCTACGGCGTCGCCCTCGGTGGCGCGTTTTTCGGCGAGAGCATGGTCTCGCGTCAGCGGGACGCCTCGAAGGTGGCGCTCGTCGCCCTGGTCGAGCGCCTGAGAGCGGGCGGCTTCGCCATGCTCGACACGCAGATGACGACGCCGCACCTCGAGCGATTCGGCGTGACCGAAATCCCCCGGGCTGTATTCGAGCGCGACCTCGAGGCCGCGCTCCGCGTGCGAGGGGATTGGTGGGCGCTGGACCGGTAACACCTCGGCCGTTCGGGCGTTGACGTACGGATCCACGCCTCCGCCATGCTCCGCCTTCTTATCGCATCCAGCTTTCTCGCCCTCGGCGCCTCGTGCGGGGCGACCGATGCCGCCCTCGAGGCCGACGCGCCGACGACGCTCAACGAGGCCGAGGTGATGCCAGCCGCTCCGCCGGTCTCGAACGCGATGGCGAGCAACGCGTCGGCGGACACGTCGGAGGTCGATCCCGAGACGCTCGACACGTTCCGGTCCATCCTCGAGGACGCGAGCGCGCAGGACGTCGCGTCGAGGTCGTACGGTGAGATCGTCCAGTGGGTCGGCGAGCAGCTGATCGGGCGGCCCTACGTCGCCGGGATGCTGGACGCGCCGGCCGACGAAATGTTGGTCGTGGACCTGACCGGGTTCGACTGCGTGCTCTACGTCGAGAACGTGATCGCGATCGCGCGGATGATCGCGCTCGGCGAGACGAGCTACGACGCCTACGCCGACGGCATCCGCACGCTCCGCTACCGCGACGGCGACGTCGCGTACTGCTCGCGGCTCCACTACTTCACCGACTGGATCCTGGACAACGAGCGCCGCGGATCGGTGCAGAACGTGACGGCCTCGATCGGTGGCGAGGCCTTCGACAAGCAGATCACGTTCATGAGCGAGCACCGTAGCTCCTACCGCCAGCTCGAGGACGATTCGGCGTACCAGTGTGTCATCGACATGGAAGGTCAACTCGCTGGCGCCGAGCTGTTTTACATCCCGCAGGAGCGCATCGAGGGCGCTTACTCCATGCTCGAGCCCGGCGACGTGATCGCGACCGCGACGAGCATCGGCGGCCTGGACGTGACGCACACGGGCTTCGTCCACAAGGGCGAGACGCACACGGGCTTTATGCACGCGTCGCTCTCGTCGAACGCCGTCAAGATCTCGGACGACCTCGAGGACTACGTCCAGGGCATCCGCAGTCAGGTCGGCATCGTCGTCGCGCGCCCGATCGATCCGAGGTAGCATCGTCCTCGAGGGCGGCTTGTGCTCGAGAGTTGACGGGCTATCCAACCGGTTCGAGCGTCCGTCCTCGAGGGCGGTCCGACCCCAGCGGGGCGCTGTCGAAGGCGACCCCTTCTCTTCCGCGCCTCTTCTCGCATTTCCTCCGTCCTCGAGGGCGCCGTCGGCGCCGTGCGCCCGGTAGCTTCTCGGTTCACCCTCGAGATCGTCATGGACCTCCATCGCATCGGCGTGTTCACCTCTGGCGGCGACTCGCCGGGCATGAACGCCTGCATCCGGGCCTCCGCGCGACGCGCGCTCGCTGAAGGCCTCGAGGTCATCGGGATCAAGCGCGGCTACGCCGGCATGATCGAGGGCGACTTCGTGGAGATGGACCGGCAGTCCGTGTCCAACATCCTGCAACAGGGCGGGACCATCCTCAAGAGCGCCCGGAGCGAGGAGTTTCGCACGCCGGAGGGACGGGCCGAGGCCGCGAAGCAGCTCGCGCTCGCGGGCATCGACGCGCTCGTCGCCATCGGCGGGGACGGCACGTTGCAGGGCGCGACGCACCTGATGAACGAGCACGGCGTGGCCGTGGTCGGGTGCCCCGGGACCATCGACAACGACCTGTTCGGGACGGATGAGACGATCGGGTTCGACACCGCGCTCAACACGGCCTTGGAGTCGATCGACAAGATCCGCGACACGGCGGACGCGCACGACCGGCTGTTCCTGGTCGAGGTCATGGGCCGCGACACTGGGTTCATCGCCCTCGCGTGCGGGATCGGTGGTGGCGCCGAGCTGGTCCTGATCCCCGAGATGCTGACCGACATGGACGCGATCAAGGAGCGGATCCTGTCACTGATGGTGGCGCAAGCGCGCTCCTCGATCGTGGTCGTGGCCGAGGGCGACGAACTGGGCGGGGCGCAGCGGATCCGCCAGGCGTTGGCGCAAGACCGTGCGTTCGACCGGATCGACACGCGGGTCTCGGTCCTGGGCCACATCCAGCGCGGCGGGTCCCCGACGGCCCGTGACCGCGTGCTGGCCTCGAGGCTCGGCGCCGCGGCCGTCGAAGCGCTCGTCGAGGGCCACGCCGGCGTGATGGTGGGCGTCGTCAACAACGACCTCAAGCTGACGCCGATGCGCAACGTCTGGAGCCGCAAAAAGGACATCGACTACGACCTGCTCCAGCTCACCGCGCTCCTGAGCTGAGCCGTCCTCGAGGACGCGTCTTTCGGTGCTCTCGTCCTCGAGGGCGCACCTCAGAGTAAGCGGCTCGTCCTCGAGGACGTTACCCGCGCGCCGTGAGGCGAACTTCGTTGACGTTTCCGTCGCGCCGGTAGTCGACCTGGTCGACCAGGGTGCGGATCAGGTGGAGGCCGTACCCGTGCTCGGCCCGGCGCTCGAGGGCGACGCGCGTGGACTGCGTCTTCGCCGTGGTGGGATCGAACCGTGGCCCTCGATAGCGAACGGTGATCGTCAGCCGCCCACGGCTGAGCGTGCCCTGAATGACGACGCGTCGGCGGTCGTCCTCGATGCCGTGCTCGATGGCGTTCGCGACCGTCTCGTCGACGGCGAGTTGCAAGCGGTGCGCCGTTCGCTCGGCCAGCCCGGCACCCTCAGCCCAAACCGCCACGCGTTTCCGGACGCGGCCGAGTTCGGCCGTGTCGCTTCGGACGCGCAGGGTTCGGGCGTTGCTCACGGGGCCGGGTCGAACGCGGCGACGGCGTCGGCGACGGTGGGGTGCATGTCGAAGACGGTCGGGAATCCGAGCAGGTCGAAGACCTCGAAGACGCGCTCTGGGAGAGCCGCGATCTTGAGGTCGCCACCGCCGTCGCGGCTCGGCTCGACATAGGCCATGAACACGCCGAGCCCCGCCGAGGAGACGTAATCGAGGGCGGACCCGTCGGCGACGAGCCGGTGGTCTCCGTCCTCGAGGCAGGCCTGGAGGGCGGCCTCGAAGTCGGGCGCGGTGTGGGCGTCGAGTTCGCCGCGCAGCTCGAGGACGCGCGCGGAGCCTTGGCGCCGGTCGAAGGAAACAGAAAAGTGGCTCATGAGGAGAACGCGGGGCGCTCGGTGAGAGGGGGGCCTGCTGAGATGTCGGCGGGAGCGGGATCGGTGTCGCGGCCGGACCAGTGGAGCACGACGAAGGTGGTGTCGTCGTCGGGGTCGGCGCTGCCGGACCACGCGCGGTGCTCGGCGAGCAAGCGGTCTCGGACCTCGAGGGCGCCCGTGTGTGCCCACGTCTCGACGAACGCCGCCAGCCGCTCGTAGCCGTACTCCTCGCCCCCCGTGTCGCGGGCCTCGACGAGCCCGTCGGTGTACAGCAGGAGCGTGTCGCCGGGCGCCAGATTGATGGTCTGCTCGACCATCGTCTTACGGAAGATCGAGCCCCGACGGTCCAAGCCGATCGCGAGCCCGTCGCCGCGGAGCAACCACCGTCCCCCATCGGCGCGCTCGCGGTCTCGGACCAGGATCGCGGGCGTGTGGCCGGCCCGCGCGAGGGAGACCGTGCCGGCTTCGGCATCGAGGACGGCGTAGGCGGCGGAGACGAACACGCCTCGGCCGAGCGACGGGGAGAGCGCGTTGTTGGCGCCCTCCAAGAGTTGTCCAGGCGCGCGCGTCAGGCGGCTGCCGGCCTGGAAGACGCCTTTCAGCTCGGCCATGTAGAACGCGGCCCCGGCGCCCTTGCCCGAGACGTCCGCCACGATCACCCCTACACAGTGGTCGCCCAGCCGGACCGCGTCGTAGTAGTCGCCGCCGACTTCGCGAGCGGGCCGCTCCGCCGCCGCCATCTCCAACCCGTCGATCTCGGGGAGCGACTGGGGGAAGAGGCGCTGCTGGACCTCGCGCGCGAGGGATAGCTCGCGGGACAGGCGCTCGCGCTCTAGGGCGTCGGTGAACAGGTCGGCGTGCGAGAGCGAGAGCGCCGCCTGGCCGGCGAACGTCTCGAGGGCGGCCAGGTCGTCCGGCTCGAACGCCTCCGCGACCGACCGCGTGACGATCAGGACGCCGTTCGTGAACCGCTCGGCCTCGTCCCCGCCTAGCGGGAGCGCGACCAAGCTCGCGACGCCATCTCCC